>NZ_JBEZJZ010000022.1:0-48642 GCF_040651455.1 Streptomyces sp. NPDC048483 | reverse complement strand
CGTGGTGGGGCCCGGCCGGGCCCCACCACCGGTCGCTGCGTACCGGTCCGTGAGTGCGAACCGGTCCGTCAGTTCGTGCCGATCTTGGCCAGCAGGTCGACGATCCGGGCCTGCACCTCGGCGCTGGTGGAGCGCTCGGCCAGGAAGAGCACCGTCTCCCCGGCGGCGAGGCTCGGCAGCTGGGCCGGGTCCATGTCGGCGGCGGTGTAGACGACCAGCGGGGTGTGGTCGAGCAGCCCGTTGGCCCGCAGCCAGTCGACGATGCCGGCCCGTCGGCGCCGTACCTGCATCAGGTCCATGACGACGAGATTCGGCCGCATCTGCGTCGCCAGGGTGACCGCGTCGGTGTCCCCGCCGGCCCGTGCGACCTGCATTCCGCGCCGTTCCAGGGACGTCGTCAGGGCGCCCGCGATCGCGTCGTTCTGCTCGATCAGCAGCACCCGCGCCGGGTGGTTCTCGCTGTCGCGCGGCGCGAGCGCCTTGAGGAGTACGGCCGGGTCGGCGCCGTACGCGGCCTCGCGGGTCGCCTGGCCCAGTCCGGCGGTCACCAGCACCGGGACCTGGGCCGCGCCGGCCGCCTGGCGCAGCGACTGGAGCGCGGTACGGGTGATCGGCCCGGTCAGCGGGTCGACGAAGAGCGCGGCGGGGTACGCCGCGATCTGTGCGTCCACCTCCTCGCGGGAGTTGACGATCACCGGCCGGTAGCCGCGGTCGCTCAGCGCCTGCTGGGTGACCACGTCCGGCGCGGGCCAGACCAGCAGCCGGCGCGGATTGTCCAGCGGCTCCGGCGGCAACTCGTCGTCCATCGGCAGCTGCGGACGGTCCATCACCTCTATGGCGCCGTTCGGGCCGTCCAGCGGCTCGGGGCCCTCGCTGCCCTCGTCGGGCGCGGAGATCGCGAAGGCGCGGCCCTCGCCGACATCCATCAGGCGCGGCTGCGGCTGCGGCTGCGTGGCCGACTGGGGCTGCTGCGGCTGCGGCTGCGGGGGCTTGGCCTGGCGGGGCAGCTGCTGAGCCGCCCGGGGGTCGGCGGCCGCGGCGCGCTCGTCGTCCTGGGCGAGCCGCTCCTGGGGCGCGGCGAGCTTACGGCGGCGGCCCGAACCGCCGGAGGTGCCACCGGGGGGCGTGCTGCCGGGGGGCTGGGGCGCCACCGGACGCTGCTGGTCGGCGATCTGCTGGGCGAACGGCACGCCCTGCCCGAGGGTGCGCACGCTGAAGGCCCGCCCGTGGGACTGCCCCGCTGCGGGACTCTCCTCGTCGGTGGCGGGCGGCAGCGGCTGCCGGGCCGCGGGCGCCTGGCCCTGCGGGGGGACAGGGGCGGGGGCCTGCGCCGCCGCTTGACCCTGCGGGAGTACGGGCACCTGGGCCGCGGACTCCTCGGCGGGGCTGGGGCGGCCGCGCCTACGGCCCGTGGGGGCGGGTGCGGCGGGAGTGCCGGATGCGGCCGGCGCGGCGCCGTCCGGGGCAGGGGCCGGGGCGACGCCGGGTGCCGTACCCGTTGCCGTACCGGTCTCCTCCGTCGGCTCGGTCGGCTGCGCCACGAGCCCCTCCGGGCCCGCGACGAACGTGCCCGACGCCTCGGAATCGGCCATCGCGGCCGCCGCCCGCTCCTCGGCCGCGGCCCGCCGGGCCCGGCGCCTACCGGTCGGCTCGCCGTCCCAACTGTCCTGCTCCGCACCGGAGTTGGCGGCCACCTCCAGCTCGAACCCGGGCTGTGCACCGGGCGCGGCGTCCGTGCCGTCGCCGGCCGGGCGCCGCGCCCGGCGCCGCCCCGTACCGGCGCCGTCCTGCGGCCCGGCCTGCGCGGGCACCTGCCCGGAGGCCGCAGGGAGCGCGGGCAGCGAAGACTGCGGGGACGGTGCGGACTGCGGGGTCCGGTCGGCCGCGGCGGGCGGCAGCGCAAAAGCGGTACGCGCGCCCGTGGGCGACAGCGCCTCCGCGGACCGCGCGGCGGGCATCTGGGCGCGGTCACCCTGCCCGGCCCGCTCCGGAGCCTCGGCCAGCGCCCGGCGCGCCCGCCGGCCACTCGGCTGTACGGGCGAGAGCCCCTGCGGCTGTCCCTGCCCGGGAATCTGCGGCTGCCCCTGCACCGGGCCGGGGGCCTGCCCCCGCGGCGGCACCGGACGCTGCGCCTGCGGCGCCTGCCCGGCACCCGCCTCGCCGCCGCCGTTCGCGGCATTCACACCGCTCACACCGCTCACACCGCTCGCATCGCCGGCGGTGCCCGCAGTGCTGCCATCGCTCGGACCGCCTGCCGTGCTCGGACCGACGGCAGTGCCAGGCGCGCCCGCACTGTCGGCAGAACCAGCGGCCCCACCGACCCCGGCGGCACCGCCGTGGCCGGCCTCGCCCGGAGTGCCGGGGCCACTGCCACCGCCCGGCCCCGCCGGAAGCGCCGGCGCGCCACCCTCCGGCGCGCCCTGCCGCGCCCGGCGCCGTCCGCTCGGCGATGGGGGTCCCCCCTGCTCGAACGAAGTGGAGACCTTGGGGGACGGCTGCGCCCCCGCCATGCCCGGCGGCAGCCCCGTACCGTCCACGCCCGACGGGCCGCCCTCGGCCGCACCGGCCCCGGCCGCCGCGTCCTGCTCTGCCCCCGAGTGCCGCGCCCGGCGCCGCCCGGTCGGCTGGGCACCGCTGCCCTGCGCCGGCAGCCCCGCGCCGCCCTCCGTACCGGAATCCCCGGCAGTGGCAGCGTCCTGGCTCTCGTCGCCCTCGCCCTCGCCCTTGCCCGCATCGGCTGGCTGGGTGCCCCGCGCCCGCGCGGCCGGAATCGGCATCACCGTCGTCTCATTACCGGTCGGCTCGGCCACCTTGCCGGCCTTCTCCGCACCGGCCACCGGGCCGTCCGCCGTCACCGGCAGCTCCAGCACATACGCGCTGCCGCCCGCACCCGCGCCGCCCGGCACCTCATGCGTCTGCAGCAGCCCGCCGTGCTGCCGCACGATCCCGCGCACGAGGGGCTCATGGACCGGGTCGCCGCCGCCGAACGGCCCGCGCACCTCGATCCGTACGACATCCCCGCGCTTGGCGGCCGCCACCACGATCGTCGAGTCGCCGGGGATCGGCCCCGTACGGCCACCGGGGCCCGACCCCGGCGCGGCCGCGCCCGCCGGCATCCGGCCCGTCGAGTCCACGCCCGCGACATCCGCGATCAGATGCGACAGCGCCTGGGCCATCCGGTCCGCGTCGACCATGGCCTCTATCGGGGGTGCATGCACCGCGAACTGCGCCCGGCCCGGCCCGATCAGCTCGATCGCGCCCTCGACACCCGCCGCGACGACCTTGTCCATCGAGACCGTGGCACGGTTCAGCCGCTCCGCACCGGAGTCCAGCCGCTGATAGCTCAGGACGTTGTCCACCAGCGTCGTCATCCGGGCATGGCCCGCCGCCAGGTGGTGCAGGATCTGGTTCGCCTCCGGCCACAGCTGTCCTGCCGGGTCGGACGCGAGGGTGCTCAGCTCGCCGGTCAGCTCCTCCAGCGGCCCGCGCAGCGCCTGCTCGAGGACGGCGAGCAGCTGGGCGTGCCGCGCCGCCAGCGCGTCGTAGGGGCGCCGGTCCGTAAAGGTCATCACCGCGCCGACGAGCTGATCCCCGTCCCGCACCGGCGCCGTCGTCAGATCGACGGACACCACACGGCCGTCCTTCGCCCACAGCGCCTGCCCCCGCACCCGGTGCTTGCGCCCGGACTTGAGGGTGTCGGCGAGCGGCGTGTCCTCCCACGGCAGCGCCGAACCGTCCGCCCGCGAGTGATGGATCAGCGGATGCAGCTCCTTGCCGCCCAGCTCGCTCGCCCGATAGCCGAGGATCTGCGCGGCCGACGGATTGACGAGAACGACCTTCCCCTCCGCATCGACCCCGACGACGCCCTCGGCCGCGGCCCGCAGAATCATCTCGGTCTGCCGCTGCTGGCGCGCCAGCTCGGTCTCGGTGTCCAGCGTCCCGGTCAGATCGCGGACGACGAGCATCAGCAGCTCATCGCCCGTGTAGCCGTTGCGGTGGTCGGCGTACGCGGCCTCGAAGGCGGACTCGTACGGGGTGCGGCCGTCCTCCAGGTTGGCGCTGGTCACCTCGACCAGCAGCTCGGTCCCGTCCGTACGCCGCGCCACCATCCGCGTCGGCTTCGTCCGGCCGCCCTCGGTCTCCTCGTCCCGCCGCCGCATCGAGCCCGGGATGCGCTTGGAGTCGAACGACGGCAGCAGATCCAGCAGACCGCGTCCGACCAGAGCGGTACCCGGCGCCTCGAAGGTCTCCAGCGCGATGGAGTTGGCGTTGACGACCGTGCCGTTGCAGTTGACGAGCAACAGCGCGTCGGGAAGGGCATCGAGTATGGCTGCGAGGCGAGCAGCGCCTCGGGATGGCCTGCTGCTCACGAGACGCTTCCTCCCTTTTACCGCACCTTGCCGGCCCACCGAGGCGGGCCGCTGGGGGGAGTCTACGGGCACTTGCCCGCGAAGCGGAGGCGCATGACGGGGAGGTAATGCCGCGGCACGGTGTGACTCGCCGCACGCCCGACATGTGCCCCGCATCCTGATCTGGCGCGTTACTCCGGCATGAACCGGGTCATGAAGTGGGGTGCGGAAGCAGCGGTTCGAAGCGCTCCCAGCGGGCGATCTCACACCCGTTGGTGCGCTCGAAACGGGCATTGACCGGGCGCCCCGCCCAGGTGCCGGTGACATGGGCGGTGGCCGCGCTGCCGTAGATCATCGTGCAGTAGGCCCCCTGCGGTACCGGCGCGAAGGTGTCCCGCCCCCAGCGCGTCCGCCCGTCCAGCGTGCGGCAGGCGCCCCGGGGGGCGAAGTGGGTGCCGCCGTAGGGGTGGCAGCGCAGCACGAAGGTGCCGTCGGTCTCCGACGAGCCGGAGTCGGCGATGGTGACGGTGAGGCGGTCGGCCGCACGGTGGCGGTGGGCGGGGAAGCCGACGTCCACCGGCCCGTGGTCGGGCAGCGGGATCGGGATCGGGGCGGCGGAGGCGGACGCCGCGGAGCCGGCCGAAGCGAGGGACATGGCGGCGGTCACGGCGGCGAGGAGGGACAACGTGCGGCGATAGGGCATCACGGACTCCTGGGAGGCGAGTGCGGGGCGGTACGCGGTACGTATACGCCGGGGGCGCACGACACGCGGGTCGACAGGCCCCGACACGCCTAACGCGTCGCCGATCCCGACGTTGCGCCGCAGGAACGTCTTTGCCGGGTGGGCCGCGCGCCTAGTACCGTAGGGGGCGATTGGTGACAGCCCGCAGAGCTGTGCCATCATCTGGACACACCACAGCGTGCGTGCGCGCGTGGAGTGTGTGGAGGCGTCGCCTAGTCCGGTCTATGGCGCCGCACTGCTAATGCGGTTTCGGGCTTACCCCCGATCGAGGGTTCAAATCCCTCCGCCTCCGCTTCTCTTCGTTCAGGCCCCGGTCATCGCGACCGGGGCCTGAACGCTTTCCGGGGGCTGCCGCCATGCCGGTCTTCGAGCGGCCGAGTGCTGGACACGACCGGACCGTTGGAGGGCGTCAGCACCACGGCCCGGCCGGGCGGCCGCTACGTGATCCACGTCCGCCCCCGGACGGCCGCGACATCACCCCGGCCTCAGGCATCTGTCGGCCGCGGCGGGGCCCCCGTCGGGGGCCTGCGCACCCTCTCCGCCCACCCGGACGCGCTCTGCGTCCGCGACAGTGCCCGCCACACCTCCACCGGGCGTCCCTGCCGGTAGCGATCTCCCGCTCGCCCTGGAGGAGGCCGACGAGGGTCCGGACCTGACCCGCGGGCCACCCCGCGCGCCCTCCGGGACGAGATCACCGCAGGCCATTCCCCTCGCGACCCTGGCTGCCCGCGTCGGCCTCTGCACCCGCCACCACCGATACCTGAAGGCCGACGTCCTGGCCCGCCGCGAAGACGGCTACACCCGCCCGAACTTCGTCCAGGTCATCGAGGAGCCCCCCTGACCGCAGCAACCCCCAGCACCCCGCCATCAGGGTGTTTTCTCAGGTCAGAGGGCGTGCGGGGAATGGATTTCGCCTGACGCCGCAGGTCATGTAATGTTGTTCCCGCAACGCCGACCGGCAAGAAAAACCGCCGGAAAGCCAAGCGCTCGTAGCTTAACGGATAGAGCATCTGACTACGGATCAGAAGGTTGCAGGTTCGAATCCTGCCGAGCGCACAGCAGACCAGAGGCCCCGTTCGAAATCGAACGGGGCCTCTGGTGTTTCTCTTGACGGCAGTGTTTGACGGCAACCGCCTTGAAGGGCTGGTGCGGGTGGAGTCAGACGGCTACCAGGGCGCCGGCCGAGCCGTCATCGTCGGCCCGCCGGTTGCCGTCACCCCTGAGCGCGTCCCTGACCCGGTCGAAGGCGGAGCGCTGGGAGTCGAGCCGCACGAAGGTGTAGATGTCCATGGTCACGCGGATCGAGCTTGTGGCCCAGCACTTCCATGATCATGCGAGCGTCGGCGCCCTGTTCGTGGAGCAGTGATGCGCAGGTGTGACGCAGGTCGTGAAAGCGGACCCTGCGAACCTCAGCGCGGGCGCACAGCGCCTCGAAGGACCGGTTCAGGTTGCGCGGCTCGATGGGCGTCCCGTTCTTCGTGGTGAAGATCAGGTCGTGCCTGTTCCCCTTCCAGGTCTCGCCGGCGGCCTTCATATCGGCGGTCTGCTGGGCGCGCTGGGCACGGAGAGCCGTCACGCACTCGGACGGCAGCGCCACGCGGCGGGCCGAGCGCTGTGTCTTCGGTGCGACGATCAGCAGTTCCCCACCCACCCGCTGAAGCGCCTGCCGGACGGTGAGGACACCCTCGTACAGGTCCACGTCCGACCAGCGCAGGCCCAGCACCTCACCGCGTCGCAGGCCGATGCGGACGGCCAGTTCGTACGCGGCCCACAGCCGGTTGGACCGCGCGGCGGCCAGGAGCCGGCGTCCTTCTGCGGAGGTGAGCGGTTCGATCTCGCGCTTTGTGCCCATGCCCAGCTCGACGTTCCGGGCCACGGTGCGCGGCAGCTCGTCCTCACGCACCGCGTGCTGGAGGGCGGCGCGCAGGATTACCAGCAGGAAGCGCACGGTCCGGTCAGACGGGAGTTTCTTGCAGCACTTCCCGAGGGCGCAGCAGCGCTGCTTGTGCTTCGGACGGTTCTTGTCCTTGCCCTGCACGCAGCACTGGCAGGTAGCGGCCGTCTTGGTGAGGAAGGCGCGGATGTCGCGGGCGGTGAGCCGCGCCGGCTTCTTCTTGCCGAAGTCCGCGGTGACGTAGGTGCGGACCAGCGACTCGTAGTGGACGTAAGTGGTCCTGCGGACTTTGCCCTTGGCGACGTTGGCCAGCCAGTACGTTCAGGTACGCGCTCAGCGTCATCTTGCTGGTCGCGACCGGGAGGGCGTTCAGGCTGTCGGCCTTGAGCCTGGTCAGCTTCTCGTGTGCGTCGTCCCAGCTCCTGCCGTAGACGCTGCGCCGCTTGTACGTGCCGTCGCTGGTGAGTACGTACGCGCTGCCCTCCCAGCGGCCGTCCTTGCGCTGGTAGATGGTGCCCTCGTTGGTGGCGTTCTTCTTCGGCTTGGCGGCCATCAGGGGGCCTGTCCGGCGGGTCGTGTGACGGCCGAGCGTCCTCATCGTTTCGGTCCGCGTGGGGCGGGGTGACTTAGCGGACGAGGAATGGTCCCGGTTGAGGCCGCACTTGCCGAAGAACGTGGGGCGGGGTGGGCGTGGGAAGGACCACCGCCAGGTGATCAACGGGACCCTGTTCCGGCAGCGGACCGGCATCCCATGGCGGGATCTGCCGACACGGTCCGGGAAGTGGAAAACGGTGCATGACCGGCATCGCAGGTGGTCAGCGGATGGGACGTGGGACAGGATTCTGCGGGCCGTCCAGGCCGACGCTGGCGCCGAGGGCTGCATCGACTGGTCGATGGTGAGCGTGGACTCCACGGTGTGCCGAGCTCATCAGCACGCCGCCGGAGCCCGCAGGCAGGCACCGCAGAAGCCCGGCGAGCGCACCCGGCCCGCCCAGCACCGTCCGGACGAAGCCCTCGGCCGCTCGCGGGGCGGGCTGACGGCGAAGATCCACTTGGCTGGTGAGGGCGGACTGCGGCCGTTGGCTGTGCTGGTCACGCCTGGGCAATGGGCTGACGCCCCGCAGATGATCCCGGTCCTGGAACGCATTCGCGTGGCGCGCCCGGCCGGCGGTCGTCCCCGCACCCGGCCGGACCACCTCAGCGGCGACAAACCGTATTCCTCGCGCTGCATCCGCCGTTACCTGCGCCGTCGGCAGATCAAGCACACCATCCCCGAACGGCGGGACCAGCGGGCTCATCGCCGGCATCGCGGAAGCTCGGGAGGCCGACCCGCCGGCTTCGACCGGACCCGGTATGCGCGGGGGAACGAGGTCGAGCGGATGATCAACAAGCTCAAGGGTCACCGGGCCATGGCAACGCGCTTCGACAAGAGGGCCTACATCTTCCAGGGCACCGTCACCGTCGCCGGGATCCGGCTCTGGCTCCTGCCGCGAACCGGGCCCGGCTCATCACTCGGTGCGTGACGACCGACTCACGGGTCGCCAGGCCGAGGGCCAGGCGACGTCCCGGTTGACCGGACTGGTTACCCCCAGACTGGCCCGTGCGCACTCGAGGTACCGGCGCTGTGCATCTCTGAACTCCAAGTACGCCTGTTCCCAGCTCTGTTCGACTTCCGTGGGCACGCCCCGCGCCAGGTGCTCCAGCCGCCACAGGCAGTGGTTCAGCGTCTTGGACGCGGTGTTCGTGTCCGTGTCTCCCAACAATTCGCAGGTCTCCCCCAGCGCGGAACGGCGGGCCTCAGCCGCGCCGAGCTCGGCGAGCACCTCGGCAGTGAGCTCCAGTGGCGCGGGACCAGCCACGAGCCCACGACCCGCAGCGATGCGCTGATAGCGGCCCGCAAGCTCTTTGACTGCGTGGATGTACTCGCCATAGGCGTCCAGACGCCGCCCGTCCCACCGCACGGACTGCTCACGCCGCCACTGCGCCCGGTCGTTCAAGCTGCTCACCAGGAACGACCCGACAGCGCCCAGCGCAACACCTACCAACGGAAGTATCTGTCCCGACAGACTCATAGAGGCCCCGATCACGTAGTCAAACGGTTCCTCCATTCTCCCGACGGGAGCCCAGCGAAGTTGGTGATGCTGTCACCCGCAACCACTGGTGACTCCTCGGACAGGCCCTGGCCGACGGCATCGGCAAAGCCGCGCCTACTCCACCGGCCTCCTACTACTGCGCCAACCCACCCCGTCCACCACCCCGAAACCCGCTAACGGACGCCCTTCCGATCTGGCGAGCGATCGACGCGACGAGTAGCCATGAAGCTCCTCCCCGCCAGCTGCGGGGATGGCCCCACCTCTCCGGGGGAGTCAGCCGCACCCGTCGGCTGTTCCGCTCGAGCAGCCGGGCGCCCAGCTCCTTCTCCCAACGGGCCACTTGGTGGCTGAGCGCAGACTGGACGACGTGGCGCCTCTCGGCGGCGCGGGTAAAGCTCGCGGCCTCCGTCACCGTGAGGACGTAGCGCATCTGCTGCAGATCCATTGAGCCATCGCGAAACACGATGGATCGGATGACAACCATGTGTTGGGCCCATGGATGCCTGCTCGGCGATGCTGAAGTCAACGGCGGGCCACGCAGTTGGCGAACAGCCACCGTCGCGGACCGGCGACGCTTGGGGCCGCCGGCCCTGCCGTACCACCACCGGCGCGCTGGCGTCTTCTCCCTCTTCGACTGCTGCTTGACGGGCTCTTGCGTCTCGGAAGACATGCCGGCGTGTTCCTCTCTGGGGCGGCGGGGCCACCGGATGCGGTCGGGGGTGGCTGGTTGGGCAGGCGCCGATGAGGATCAGGAAGATCCCGACGAGGATGAGGTGGTACACGACGATGCCGAAGTACGCGGCGGGGCCGCTGAAGCCGCTCTTGATGGTGAAGGACCATTCGGCGAGGCCGCAGATCGCCCCAAGGGAGCACAGGATCCGGCACGCCACCAGCCGGCCGGTTTCCAGCTCGGTGAACCGCGCGATGGCCCAGATGGGAGTGAAGACGACGAAAGCCTGCCACCAGGAGCCCTTTCCTTCCCCTCCCGTCTCTTCGGCTTTTGCCTCTTGAGGGGGGGTGATGCAACGCGCCCCGCGCGCACAGCGCCGGTCGCCGCACGCCGAGGCGTCCCAGCCTCGCCCGTCAGTGCCGGCCGCTACGGTGGCCCGCATGACCGATCAAAGCTTCTGGACCATGCCCGCGTCCGAGACGGTCCGCGGCTCCATGGTCCATGGCAACCTGACCGTCTTACAGCCGCCGTTCATCGTGGACACCACCGGCTTCCCCTCTCATGATCCGGCCCTGGCTGCCGCCTTCTGCGCGTCCCTGTCGAGCGTGGACGCGGTGCTGGAAGACCTCGGCCCCCGCTCGGCCGCCAACCCGCCGGTCTTCAGCACGGCCGCGGACCTGGACATCGTCCATGCCGGCGCCTGGGGCAACGCGCTGGCCGTATCCGACCCGGCGTTCGTCTCCGACGGCAACGACACCCCTCTCCTTGACGAAGCGACGGCGCTGCGTGAACGCTTCCCCGACGCGCGGATCGTGGGACGTGTAGAGGTCCACTGCGGAGCCACACACACCGAAGACCTCGTGTGGCTGCCTGACGGAACGATGTTCCACGCCGCCGGATGGCCCGGCGACGAACCGTTCGTTGTCTCCGGAGACCCCGCAGCGGTCCTCGCCGCCCTCGGCATGACACAAAAAGACCTCGACAACAACGACGACCTGGACGCCTTCATCGACCTGGACGACGACCCGAACCACATCGAATGGGGAGTGTTCGCCGGCCTGGCCCTGGGCGCCGCCGACCCGTGGGGCGTCCCCGGCCTGAACCTGTCGGCGCTGCGTGTGCGGCACACCGAGTCGGCCACGGCCGACATGGAAGGCTTGTACTTCATCGGCCGTTGACGGTCCGAACTTTCCTTCCCCCGCCCTGAGTTGACATAGCGTCACGGCCTTATCCCGTGCGCTTTCGCTGGCGCGTTCCCCTGGATGATCGATTCCAAGGGATCGGCTGCGCGCACAAGGGAAGGGAGCCCAACGTCGGTGTGTGAAGACAGAGTTGGACTCTCGTGCCACCGCACTCGATGTGAAGACCGACGACCTGCTGAAGGCATCATCGCATCTGGCGCCCTGGCGCCCTGGCGTCCGGCTATCGGCATCGTTTTGCAACTGACCGATGCCGAGCTGGCCACACTCGCGATGATGCAGGCCATGCCGGGCTTCACCTCCGAGGCAAAGTGGCTTCGCTACGCCCGCTTCCACCTGCGGCATCTCTTCCCCTGCCTGCCCAGGCAGCCCGGCTACAACAAGCGCCTGCGCAAGGCCGCCGAGCTGCCGCGGCGAGTGACCCGGCTGCCCGAACTCAACAGCCGCCCACGCAAAATGCTCGGCTGGCACACCCCAGCCGAGCGTCTCGCCAAGCTCCTGGCCACAGCCAGTTGATCAACACGTGTGGCAACGACCCCTGGAATTCGCCATCCGGCGGGGGCTTTGTCGTGTCGTGCCGGATCGCGAGCCGTGGTTACCGCGCGTCGGCTGTTGGGCGTTCAGCTCGGCCCGTCACGGGCCCCTCGCTGGCCCGTCACTGGTCCGGTTGCCGGCCCGGGAGGTCGAGCAGGGTGAGCAGCTGTTGGCGGGTGTAGGCGGCGGTCTGGGGGGCGTTGCGGGTGGTGGCGTCGACCGGGATGACGGTCCAGGGGGTGGCGGACAGGAGGCGCTGGGTGAGGGCGGCTTCTTGGCGGAGGTGGGTGGCGGCCGAGGGGAGGTCGTGGACGGCGCGGGTGCCGGGGGAGGTGTGGAGCTTGGTGAGGTACCAGTGCTCCCAGTCGGGGTCCTCGCGTTCGATGGCGCGGCGGAGGGCGGCGGTGGGGTCGTCGTGGACGTAGACGACGGTGACCTGGGCCGGGGCGAGCGCGGTGGTCAGGTCGCGGAGGGTGCGGGCGATGGAGGCTTCGTCGTGGCCCCAGGCGACCAGGGACGGGATGAAAGGGATCAGTGCGTCGGTGACCAGGACGTCCAGGCCGGCGGCGCGGGACCCGGTGACGTAGGCGCGGGTCGCGGCTATCAGGGTTTCGGGGCGGACGCTGTCGGTGCCGTCGGCGAATTCCTCGGCCACCGGGCGGAAGGCCGGGCGGGTGAGGATGTCGGGCTCCTGGAAGTGGTCGACCTTGGCGCCGCGGTCCGTTAACCAGGTGGCCAGGGTGCGGCAGAGGGTGGATTTTCCGACGCCGGGGCTGTTGCCGATCACCGAGATGAGGTGCAGGGGCGCCGGGGGTGGGGGTTGTGTCGTCATGGAGGGAGCTTTTCAGGGTGGGCAAGAGGGTGGGGAAGAGGGACAAGGGGGCGGAGAGTGCGGGGGGTTGTGGGGACGGGGTGGGGTGCGGGTGGGGCCTTGGGGGGGGGGGTGGGAGAAACGATTAGGTGTTGGTGGCGGTGTCGCGTACTGTTAGGTCTACCGACGCGGGGTGGAGCAGCTCGGTAGCTCGCTGGGCTCATAACCCAGAGGTCGCAGGTTCAAATCCTGTCCCCGCTACTGACGCCGCAGGCCCAGTGGATCTTGTATCCGCTGGGCCTGCGGCTTTTTTGCGTTCGGGGGCAGGGCGGCGGCCGGTCATGTGTGGGCCGGTGGTGGCGGGGACGTGTAGTGGGCGGCCGGGCCCGGGTGGGGTGGGGTCAGGTGGGAGTGGAGGAGGAGGTCGTCGTCGTAGTCGCCGGTGTTCTGGTGGCGGAAGGGGAGCGGCGTGGTGGTCGGGAGGGTGAGGAGACGGTCGCGCAGGCGGGTGGTGGCGGTCTCGTAGGCCTCGGGGGTGGTGCGGTCGGCGCCGGGGATCAGGAGGGGCGGGACGACGGAGATGCCGGTGTACCAGAGGGTGCCGTGCTGGAGGGGGAAGAGGAGGTCGTTGAGGTCGCCGTTGACGCCGCGCGGGCCGAGGGTGGCGGCGCGGGCCCCGGCGGTGACGACGACCATGGCGCGCTTGCCGGCCAGCTTGCCGTCGCCGTAGCGCTGCGGGCGGCCGGTGGCGGGGTCGGTGATGCCGAAGGCGAAGCCCTTGACGAAGACGCGGTCGAACCAGCCCTTGAGGATGGCGGGCATGCCGTACCACCAGAGGGGGAACTGGATGACGAGCGTGTCGGCCCAGGTGAGTTTCTGCTGTTCGGCGCGGATGTCCGGGCTCAAGTGGTCGGCGGCGTAGGCGCGTTCGGAGGCCTCGCCGATCAGGAGGCGGTCGGCCGGGTCGCGGCGGTAGTCGGCGGCGTCGACCAGCGGGTTCCAGTTCATGGCGTACAGGTCGGAGACGCGGTGCTGGTGGCCGTGGGCGTCGAGGGTGCGCAGGCCCTCGGTCTTGAGGGCGCCGCTCAGGGAGCGCCGGTCGGGGTGGGCGAACAGCCAGAGGATCTTCATGCGTCCACTGTCCGGGGTGGTCGGCGCAGGGAGGAGTGGCCAGATAGCCATTATGTGCAAGGATCGGGCCAAGGCGTCAGGGATGTGCGGAGGCAGGCCATGGGTGTGGAGGAGGGCGGGGCGGTGCTCCCAGGGGAGCGAGGGGAGTGGCTTCGGCGGCGGCACCGGGTGGCGGTGTTCGTACGGGAAGGGATGCTGCCGATCGAGGTGGGGATCGTGCACCGGATCTTCGGTGAAGCGCGGTCGGCCGACGGGGAGCCGCTGTACGAGCTGGTGACGTGCGCGATGGAGCCGGGGGAGGTGCGTACGGATACGGATTTCACGGTCAACGTGGCGCACGGGGTGGAGGCGCTGGAGGACGCGGACACGGTCGTCATGCCGGCCTCCGGGATGGACTACGGCCCGACGACGGAGCGGAGTGACGGGCGGCTGAGTCCGGCGATGGCGGATGCGCTGGCGCGGATCCGGCCGGGGACGCGGATCGCGTCAATCTGTACGGGGGCGTTCGTGCTGGCCGCGGCCGGGATGCTGGACGGGCGGCGGGCCACTACCCACTGGCGGTCGGTGGACGACTTCCGGCGGCTGTTTCCGGCCGTGGAGCTCGATGCGGATGTGCTGTACACGGATGAAGGGGACGTGCTGACGGCGGCCGGCGTTGCCTCGGGCGTCGATCTGTGTCTGCACATGGTGCGGTGCGATCACGGGGCGGCGGTGGCCAATGAAGTGGCCCGGCGGACCGTGGTGCCGCCGCACCGGGAGGGCGGGCAGGCGCAGTACATCCGGCGGCCGGTGCCGGAGCCGCAGGTGTCCTCCACCGGGGCGGCGCGGGCATGGGCGCTGGAGCATCTGGACCGGCCGCTGAGCCTGCGGGAGCTGGCGGCGCGGGAGGCGATGAGCGTACGGACCTTCACCCGGCGGTTCCGGGAGGAGGTCGGGATGTCGCCGGTGCAGTGGCTGACCCAGCAACGGATCGAGCGGGCACGGCAGTTGCTGGAGGAGACCCAGCTGAGCGTGGACCGGATCGCGGCGGAGGCCGGCTTCGGGACGGCGGCTTCGCTGCGGCAGCATCTGCAGACGGCGTTGGGGGTGTCGCCGCGGGCCTATCGGAGCACGTTCCGGGGGCCGGAGTTGCGGAGCGCCTGAGGGCCCCTGGCCGGGCCGGTGGCGTTGTCATACCCCCGTCGTACGCTGGCGGTGTGTGGCGATGTACGGGACCGCGCTGGTCAGGCCATGGATCGGGGGCCGCCGGGCAGCGGTACGAGCAGGGGCTCGGGTGGTATTGGGCCGAGCGGGGCGAGAGGGGGGTGCCCCCGGACGGGGTCTGGGGGAGGGTGAGCCCGCTTCCCGCCGGGAAGGTGCTGGCGTTCGCGGCGCGGGGTGAGCGGCGGTGTCTCGGGGTGCGGCGGGGCGGCCGGTGGACGGTGTGCCCGTATGCGGCGGTGCTCGACGGCGCGAGTGCGAAGGACCAGTGCGCGAGCTGCGCCCAGCTGGACCGCTCGCGGTCGGTGGCCGCGGACACCATGGCCGACGATCCGCGCCCGTACGGCGTCTATCTCGCGTACTTCGGTCCCGGGCTGCTCAAGGTGGGGATCACGGCCGCCGAACGGGGCCCGGCGCGGCTGGTGGAGCAGGGGGCCGTGGCCTACGCGTGGCTGGGGCGCGGGCCGCTGATGGCGGCGCGGCGGGCGGAGGCGTTGCTGGGGAGCGCGCTGGGGGTGCCGGACCGGTTGGGGAAGGCGGCGAAGCGGGCGGCGCGGGGGGCGTTGCCGGCGGTGGCCGACCGGGTCGCCGAGCTTGCCCAACTACACGATGCCTCACGGCAGTTGGCCGGGTGGCCGGAGACGCTGGAGCCGGTGGGGTTCGCGTGTGTCGACCATACGGAGGTGTTCGGGCTCGACCGTGTTCCGGGGGAGGTCGCGGAGCTGGGTGGTCTGGCGGCGGGGGCGGAGATTGTGGGGGAGGTGGTGGCCGGGGTGGGGTCGGATGTGTATCTGCGGCTGCGCGGAGCGGGGGAGGCGTCGGAGGGCGGGGCGGGGGTTGCGGTGCTGGATCTGCGGGTGTTGTCGGGGTGGGTGTTGGGGGTGGCGTCGGGGGTGGTGACGACGGTGCCTGTGCGGCGGGTGGGGGAGAGGGGGCGAGGTGTTGGTCAGGGGGGTGGAGGGATGGAGGGGGACCGTCAGGAGGGGCTGTTCTGAGGGGGAGCGGGGAGGGTGGGGGAGCCGGGGGAGGGGAGTGGGTGCGTTCTCCGGCGGGTGGTCTCTGCGCTCTGTGCTCTGTGGGGGTTCTCTGGTGGGGGTGGGGGCGGTTGGATGAGGGGATAGGTGCGAGGTGCAGGTATATGGCTGTGGCTGTAGCCGTGGCGGGAGTGGGAGGGGACGGGCGTGGTGGAGGTGCCGGATGCGGTGGAGGGGGATGCCCGGGTAGGCGATTTCTGGCGGGGGCTGGGGCTGCCGGGGTTGATCGATGTGCATACGCACTTCATGCCCGAGCGGGTGATGGCGAAGGTCTGGGCGTACTTCGACGCCGCCGGGCCGCTGGTGGGACGGCCGTGGCCGATCGCGTACCGGTACGAGGAGGACGAGCGGCTGGCGGTGCTGCGCGGGTTCGGGGTGCGGGTGTTCACCTCGATGATCTATCCGCACAAGCCGGGGATGGCGCAGTGGCTGAACGGCTGGGCGGCGGATTTTGCGGCCCGTACGCCCGATTGTCTGCGGACCGCGACGTTCTTTCCGGAGGACGGGGCGGCGGACTATGTACGGGCCGAACTCACGGGCGGGGTACGGGTCTTCAAGGCGCATGTGCAGGTGGGTGGGTATGACCCGGCCGATGGGGCGCTCGATGCGGTGTGGGGAGCCATAGCGGAGGCCCGTACGCCGGTTGTCATCCACTGCGGGTCGGGGCCGACGCCGGGCAAGCACACCGGGCCGGAGCCGATCGCGCGGCTGCTGGCCCGGCATCCCCGGCTCCGCCTGATCATTGCGCACTTGGGGATGCCGGAGTACACGGACTTTCTCGAGCTGGCGGAGCGCTATCCGGGCGTCCACCTCGATACGACGATGGCGTTCACCGATTTCGCGGAGCGGGGCGCACCGTTTCCGCGGGGGGAGCGTGGCCGGCTCGCGGATCTCGGCGACCGGGTGCTGTTCGGCAGCGACTTCCCGAACATCCCCTACGGGTATGTGCATGCCCTGGAGGCCCTGGTGCGGCTGGAGTTGGGGGACGAGTGGCTGCGGGGTGTGTGTTACGGGAACGGGGCTCGGCTGTTCGGGGTGTGAGGGCGGGCGGTGTGGTCAGTGGTGGCCGAGATGAGGGTGGAGACGAGGCGGGGCAGGAATTCGGCGCCTCGGCGGTCCTCGGCCCAGCGGGGGATCTGGAGGGGGCCGATCTTGTCGATGGTGTGTCCCTCGAGGGCCAGGACGTAGGCGAGGGCGAGGAGCGCCGCGCGGGTCGAGTGCGTGCCACGAGAGGGAGCGCAGGGGCCAGGTGGTGTCGGAGTCGGAGGGCTGTATGGCTCAGGCTTCCGCGGGCGCGGGCGCGGGCGCGGGCTCGGCGGTCAGGTGGGACAGGGCGGTCCGCAGGCCCGCCAGGGTTGCCTCATCCGTGATGCGTTCCGTGGTGGGGTCGACCTTCGGGCCGATGGCGGGAATTTCGACGCAGGCGGAGGCGATGACGTCGGCGCTCATCGTCCGTAGCGTCTCGCGGAGTTGGGCGTTGGCGTGGTCGCCGCCGGTGGGGAAGGGCGACGCGGTGATCACCGCGGTCGGCTTGTCGACACATTCGCCGCTGCTGACCAGCCAGTCGAGGGCGTTCTTGAGCACACCGGGGACGCCGTGCGCGTACTCCGGGCTGACGATGAGGATCGCGTCCGCGGCCGCGGCGGCCGTACGGAGGGCGGCGACGGGGGGTGGGGGCGTGGCGTTCTCGCCGTCGAGGTCCGGGTTGAAGTGCGGGAGCGCGCCGATGTCCGCGGTGGTGGCGGGGCCGTCGTGGAGGGCGAGGGCGGAACGCAGGACGGCGCCGTTGGAGGAGCGGGCGCGGAGGCTCCCGGAGAGGGCGAGAAGTCGCATGGGGTGACGGTACGGGTTGACGTCGGGGGCAGGGCGAGGGGTCTGGGTGTGGGGGAGGGTGCAGAAACCCGCACGAGAAGGGGGCGCCGGGGGGTGTTTCGCTGGTCAGGTCGATTGTCAGTGGTGGGTGCGATGCTGAGGGAGTGGTGATCGGGCTGGACCGCGCGGGGGGCGGCCCAGGCCGGTCGCGCACGGGGGGCGGGGTGGCGGTGACGGGGTGATGAGGGGCGGGAGTGGTGTGGGGTGGGTGGGGGACGGTCCCCCGGGGGAGGGGAAGAGAGAAGTGGGTGCGTCGCCCCGGGCCTCCCCAATTCTCAGGAGATTCACAGAAACCCGAAAGGGAGCTTTCACGAGCGCGGGTCATGCTCACGGCCATGACCGTGACTTCGTCGTCCTCAGCGCCGTCCGCCGCCGGGCCCTCCGTGGCGCCCCCCGCGCGCGGGGGTTCCGTAAGTCCGTCCGCCAAGGGTGCCGTGGCGCGCGGGCCCGCCAAGCGGTCCGAGCTGCTGCGGGCCGACGGGAGCCCGGTGCGGGTGCTGGTCGTGGACGACGAGTCCTCGCTGGCCGATCTGCTGTCGCTGGCGCTGCGTTACGAGGGCTGGGACATCCGGGCCGAGGGGGACGGGGCGGGTGCCCTGCGGTGTGCGCGGAGCTGGCGGCCGGATGCGGTGCTGCTCGATGTGATGCTGCCGGACATGGACGGGCTGACGGTGCTGGGGCGGCTGCGGCGGGAGCTGCCGAACGTGCCGGTGCTCTTTCTGACGGCCAAGGATGCCGTCGAGGACCGTATCGCCGGGCTGACGGCGGGCGGCGACGACTACGTCACCAAGCCGTTCAGCCTGGAGGAGGTGGTGGCCCGGCTGCGCGGACTGCTGCGCCGGGCCGGGGCGGCAGCCGCGCGCACCGAGTCGCTGCTCACGGTCGGCGATCTGGTGCTGGACGAGGACAGCCATGAGGTGTGGCGGGAGGGGCAGGAGATCCACCTGACCGCCACCGAGTTCGAGCTGCTGCGCTATCTGATGCGTAATCCGCGGCGGGTGCTGAGCAAGACGCAGATCCTGGACCGGGTGTGGAGTTATGACTTCGGCGGGCAGGCGAATGTCGTCGAGCTGTACATCTCCTACCTGCGGCGGAAGATCGATGCCGGGCGGGCGCCGATGATTCACACCAGGCGCGGTGCGGGGTATCTGATCAAGCCGGGTGCGTAGTGCGGAAGAGCTCCGCGCCCGCTCTCCGTGGGCGCTGGACGCTGCGGACCCGGCTGGTGGTCTCGGCGGTCGCGCTGATCGCCGTTGTCGCGGCCGTCATCGGTACGGTCACCAGCATCGCGCTGCAGTCGTATCTGCAGGGCCAGTTGGACGGCGAGGTCGCCGACGGCCTGGTACGTGCCCAGTTGCCGCGTCACGGGCCGGTGGCCGGTCCGAACCTCGATTTTGTGGCGATGGGCGGGACGCCGATCGGGACGGTTGGCGCGCGGTTCGGGCCCGACGGGGTGATCGAGGACGGTGCGAAGAGCAACAACTCCGCCGGCCGGCTGCCGTCCGAGCGGCAGGACGGCCTGAGCGGCGCGCAGGCTGCGACGCTGGCCCGTGTGCCGCGGGACGGGGCACCGCACACCGTCGAGATGCCGGGCCTCGGCGACTACCGGGTGCGGTCCTCCAAGGACGGCACGCTCGTGCTCGGGATGCCGCTCCGCGACGTCGACGGCACGGTCGCCAGGCTCATCCGCGTCGAGGCATGGGTGACGGTCGCCGGGCTGGTGGCGGCCGGGATCGCGGGCGCCGCCATGGTCGGGGTCGCGCTGCGGCCGCTGCGCCGGGTCGCGGCCACCGCCACCCGTGTCTCCGAACTCCCCCTCCACCAGGGCGAGGTGGCGCTGCATGTCCGGGTGCCGGCGGCCGAGGCGGATGCCCGTACGGAGGTGGGGCAGGTCGGTGCGGCGCTCAACCGGATGCTGGGGCATGTCGCCTCGGCGCTCTCGGCGCGGCAGGAGAGCGAGACGCGGGTGCGCCGTTTCGTCGCCGATGCCAGCCATGAGCTGCGGACGCCGCTGGCTTCGATACGGGGCTATGCCGAGCTGACCCGGCGCGGGCGGGAGCGGCCGGGGCCGGAGACCCGGCATGCCCTGGGGCGGATCGAGTCCGAGGCGGAACGGATGACGGGGCTGGTGGAGGACCTGCTGCTGCTTGCCCGGCTCGATTCCGGACGCCCGCTCTCGTACGAGAGCACTGATCTCTCGGCGTTGGTCGTGGATGCGGTGAGCGATGCGCGGGCGGCCGGCCCCGGTCACCGGTGGCGGCTCGAGCTGCCCGGCGATCCGGTGCTGGTGCACGGCGACGGCGGCCGACTGCACCAGATCCTGGTCAATCTGCTGGCCAACGCCCGTACGCATACGCCGGAGGGGACGACGGTGACGGCCCGGGTGCGGGGCCCGGAGGGCCGAGGCCGAGTCTCCGCCACCGGGGCGTCCGCCACGATGGCGTCCGCCACGATGGCGCCCGCCACGATGGCGCCCGCCACCAGGGCGCCCGCTGCCCCTGCGCCCGCCGTCCGTCTGGAGGTGCAGGACGACGGGCCGGGGATCCCGCCCGCACTGCTCCCGCATGTCTTCGAACGGTTTGCGCGGGGCGATGCGTCGCGATCGCGGGCCGCCGGGAGTACGGGACTGGGGCTGGCCATCGTGCAGGCCGTGGTCGGCGCGCACGGCGGCACGGTGGCCGT
This sequence comes from Streptomyces sp. NPDC048483, assembly GCF_040651455.1. Classification (NCBI taxonomy): domain Bacteria; kingdom Bacillati; phylum Actinomycetota; class Actinomycetes; order Kitasatosporales; family Streptomycetaceae; genus Streptomyces; species Streptomyces sp. NPDC048483. Next base: position 28,431 of record NZ_JBEZJZ010000022.1, on the reverse strand, counting down.
CGAGAGCGTCCCCGGCCGGACGGTCTTCACGGTGACGTTGCCGATGGCGGGCCCGGAGGCGGAGGCGGAGGCGGTGACGGCGGTGGCGGCCGAGGCGGATGCCGCGACGGTGGCCGAGATGGCGGCTGAGACGGCGCCCGGGACGGAGGCGCCGACTGCGGGCCGGGGCGCACCCCGGCTGTGACTCACAGCCCGGCCACAGCCTCACCACACCCCCGTGACAGTCCAGTTGGCGAGTGTCGCCGTCATGACGACGACACCGCCGGCCCCCACGCCGCCCCTCCGCCCACCACTGGGCTCCCTGCCGCCACGCGAGCATCTGCGCCTCGGCCAGACCGAGACGGTCCTCGACGTCGTGATCCCCGTCTACAACGAGGAGACCGACCTCGAACCCTGCGTACGGCGGCTGTACGCCCACCTCGCCCGCACCTTCCCGTACGGATTCCGGATCACCATCGCCGACAACGCGAGCACCGACCGCACCCCCGAGGTGGCCGCCCGGCTCGATGACGCGATCGACGAGGTCACGGCCGTACGGCTGGAGCAGAAGGGGCGCGGCCGGGCGCTGCGCACCGTATGGGCGCTGTCCGAGGCGCCGGTGCTGGCCTATATGGACGTCGATCTGTCCACGGATCTCAATGCCCTGTTGCCGCTGGTCGCGCCGCTGATTTCCGGTCACTCCGATCTGGCGATCGGCTCCCGCCTCAGCCGCAGTGCGCGGGTGGTGCGCGGACCGAAGCGGGAGTTCATCTCGCGCACCTACAACCTCATCCTGCGCGGTTCGCTCGCCGCACGGTTCTCCGATGCGCAGTGCGGATTCAAGGCCGTACGGAGTGATGTCGCCGCGCGGCTGCTGCCGATGGTGGAGGACACCGGGTGGTTCTTCGACACCGAGATGCTGGTGCTCGCGGAGCGGGCCGGGCTGCGGATCCACGAGGTGCCGGTGGACTGGGTCGATGACCCCCGCAGCACCGTGCACCTCGTGCGGACGGCGACCGACGACCTCAAGGGTGTCTGGCGGGTGGGCCGGGCGCTGGCCACCGGGCGGCTGCCCCTGGACCGGCTCGCCCGCCCCTTCGGCGACGATCCGCGCGACCGCGAGCTGACCGGCATACCGGGCGGACTGGCCCGCCAGCTGGTCGGCTTCTGTGTCGTCGGGGCCCTGAGCACCCTGCTCTACTTGGGCCTCTACTCCCTCTTCCGACTGGGAGCGGGAGCCCAACTGGCCAATGTCGCCGCCCTGTTGGTGTCCGCCCTCGGCAATACGGCCGCCAACCGGCGGCTCACCTTCGGGGTGCGGGGCCGGGACCGGGCGGTCCGCCACCAGGTCCAGGGGCTGGTCGTCTTCGCCATCGGGCTGGCCCTGACCAGCGGCTCCCTCGCCGCCCTCGACGCCGCCACCGAAAACCCTTCGCACGGCACCGAACTCGCCGTCCTGGTGGCCGCCAACCTCGCGGCGACGGTGCTGCGCTTCCTGCTCTTCCGGGCGTGGGTGTTCCCGTACGACCCGAACCACCCGAACCACCAGAACGACCGCGACGACCGCGACAACTGCGACAACCGCACCAGGAGCGCCCGATGACCCCGCACCACCCCGATCCGGCGGCCCGGCCGCAGGACCCCCGCTGGGCGCGCCCCGCCCTGCTGGCACTCCTGGTGGCCACCGCCGTGCTCTACCTCTGGAACCTCGGCGCCAACGGCTACGCCAACCAGTTCTACTCGGCCGCCGTACAGGCCGGCAGCGAGAGCTGGCAGGCGTTCTTCTTCGGCTCCTCCGACGCGGCCAACTCCATCACCGTCGACAAGCCCCCGGCCGCCCTGTGGCCGATGGCGCTGTCGGTGCGGCTCTTCGGGCTCAGCTCCTGGGCGATCCTGGTGCCCGCGGCGCTGATGGGCGTCGCGTCGGTCGGTGTGCTCTACGGGGCCGTACGGCGGCGGTTCGGCGCCGCGGCGGGGCTGCTGGCGGGCGGGGTGCTGGCGCTGACGCCGGTCGCGGCGCTGATGTTCCGCTTCAACAACCCCGATGCGCTGCTGTGCCTGCTGATGGTGTGCGCGATCGCGGCGGTGCTGCGGGCCCTGGAGGACGGCCGGACGAAGTGGCTGCTGTGGGCCGGGCTCTGCTTCGGGCTGGGCTTTCTGACCAAGACCCTGCAGGCCTGGCTGATCCTGCCGCCGCTGACCGTGGTCTACGCGTGCTGTGCGCCGGTGGCCGTACGCCGCCGGTTCGGCCAGCTGCTGCTCGGCGGGCTGGCGATGGTGGTGTCCGGCGGCTGGTGGGTGGCGGCCGTCGAGCTGTGGCCCGCGTCCTCGAGGCCGTACATCGGCGGCTCGCAGCACAACAGCTTTCTGGAGCTGACCTTCGGCTACAACGGGTTCGGGCGGATCAGCGGCAATGAGACCGGGAGCGTGGGCGGTGGCGGTGGCGGCGGCCGCGGTGGTGGTGGCTGGGGGGAGACCGGGATCACCCGGCTGTTCTCGGCCGACATGGGCGGCCAGATCTCCTGGCTGCTGCCCGCCGCGCTGATCCTGCTGGTCGCGGCCGTGTGTGTGCTGTGGCGGGCGCGGCGCGCCGTTGCCGCCGAACAGGTCGCTCAGCGGGCGGAGTTCCTGGTCTGGGGCGGTGCGCTGCTGATGACCTTCGTGACCTTCAGCTTTATGTCCGGGATCTTCCACCAGTACTACAACATCGCGCTGGCGCCCTATATCGCGGCGTTGGTCGGCATGGGCGCCACGCTGCTGTGGCGACGTGGCGGGCTGCTCGCGTCGCTCGTCCTCGCCGGGACGGTCGCGGTGACCGCCGGCTGGTCGTATGTGCTGCTGAACCGTTCGCCGAACTGGCTGCCGTGGCTGCGCTGGACGGTGCCGGCGCTCGGATTGCTGGCGGCGCTGGGCGTGCTGCTGGTGCTCCGTAAGGGAGCGGCGGTACGGGACGGAGCGGCGGTACGGGGCGAAGCGGCGGACGGAAGCGGGGCCGCGGGCGGAAGGGGAGCCGCGGAAGGAAGGGGAGCCGCGGCAGTCACGCGCTCCCGCCTCGCTGCGCTCGCGGCCGGGCTCGCTGTGGTGACCGCGCTGGCCGGCCCGTTCGCGTATCTCCTCAACACGGTCAACACCGCCAAGGGCGGCTCGATCATCACGGCCGGGCCGCAGGTCCAGGGCTCCTTCGGCGGGCCGGGCGGCGGGTTCCCCGGCGGGATGCGGTACGGCGGCCCGGGGCGCGCCGGCAATGTCCCGGGCGGGCCGCAGGGCGGACCCCAGGGCCAGACCCAGGGCGGGCCGCAGGGCCAGGCCCCGGGTCAGGCCCAGGGCCAGGCCGCGGGCCAGCAGCCCAAGGGCCGTCAGCAAGCCTTCCCCGGCGGAACGGCGGGCGGCCCCGGCGCCGGCGCCGGACCTGGCGCCGGCCCCGGCACGCGCGGAACCGGCCGTACGGGTGGCCGCATGGGCGGCATGGGCGGCCTGCTCAACGGTGCCAAGGTCGGTGCCCGGGCCAAGGCGCTGCTGGAGCGGGACGCGGACCGCTACACCTGGGCCGCCGCGGCGATCGGTTCGCAGAACGCCGCCGGTTACCAACTCGCCACCCAGAAGCCGGTGATGGCGATCGGCGGCTTCAACGGCAGTGACCCGTCGCCGACCCTCGCGCAGTTCCAGCAGTACGTCGCGGACGGGAAGATCCACTACTTCATCGGCGGCGGCCGGGGCGGCTCCGGCGGACCCGGTGGCGGCAAGGGCGGCTCGTCGAAGATCTCCACCTGGGTGGAGAAGAACTTCAAGAAGGTCACCGTCGGCAGCGCCACCTTCTACGACCTGACGCGGCAGGCCTGACGCGGAGGAAGCGGCCCCGCGGAGCGTGACGCCGCAGAACCCGGCCCCGAACAAATGAAATGTACGGCGTATAACACTCCCTGTACGGTGTAAGTCTCATCCCGGCCGCACCGTACAGGGAGCCCGTATGCCCCGAGTGACCTCCCACGCCACCTCCCCCTCCTCCGCCACCCCGCTCCAGCCACCCGGCCGCAACGCCGCCCGCTGGCTGATACTCGGGGTCATCTGCCTGGCCCAGCTCACCGTCGTCCTCGACAACACCGTCCTCAACGTCGCCATCCCCTCCCTCACCAAGGAGCTGGACGCGACCACCGCCGACGTCCAGTGGACGATCAGCGCCTATTCCCTCGTCCAGTCCGGCCTGCTGCTCACCGCCGGCAACGCCGCCGACCGCTACGGCCGGAAGAAGATGCTGGCCATCGGCCTGGCGCTGTTCGGTGTCGCCTCGCTCGGCGCCGCCCTCGCCCAGTCCCCCGCACAGCTGATCGCCGCCCGCGCCGCGATGGGTGTCGGCGGCGCGCTCCTGATGACCACCACCCTCGCCGTCGTCATGCAGATCTTCGACGACGCCGAGCGCCCCAAGGCCATCGGCATCTGGAGCTCGATCAACTCCCTCGGCTTCGCCGCCGGCCCGCTGATCGGTGGCACGCTCCTCGACAACTTCTGGTGGGGCTCGCTGTTCCTGGTCAACCTCCCCGTCGCAGTGATCGCGCTGATGGCCGTCATCGCCCTCGTCCCCGAATCGAAGAACTCCAGCGGCGACAGGCCCGACCCCCTCGGCGCCCTGCTCTCCGTGATCGGCATGGTGGGCGTCGTCTACGCGATCATCACCGGCCCGGTGTCCGGCTGGCTCTCGACCCAGGTCCTGCTCTCCGCCGCCGTCGGCATCATCGGCCTCGCCGCCTTCGCCCTGTGGGAGCTGCATATCCCGTACCCCATGCTGGACATGCACTTCTTCCGTAACCGCCGCTTCATCGGCGCCGTCTCCGGCGGCATCCTCGTCGCCTTCGGCATGGGCGGCTCGATGTTCCTCCTCACCCAGCACCTCCAACTGGTGCTCGGCTACGGTCCGTTGGAGGCGGGGCTGCGGATGGCGCCGCTCGCCGTCACCGTCATCCTGATCAACTTCACCGGCCTGGGCGCCCGCCTGATGCCGCGGCTGGGCACCCCCGGAACGATCGCCTCCGGGATGACGCTGCTCGCGGCCGGCCTCGCCGCCATCTCCCTCCTCGGCGGGGACGGCTACGGCGGCATGCTGACCGGCCTGATCGTGATGGGCCTCGGGGTCGCGCTCGCCATGCCGGCGATGGCCAACGCCGTCATGTCCGCGATACCGCCCGCCAAGGCCGGCGTCGGCGCCGGCGTCAACGGCACGCTGATGGAGTTCGGCCAGGGCCTCGGCGTCGCGGTCCTCGGCGCGGTCCTCAACTCCCGCTTCGTGGCGCTGCTTCCGCTGGTCGCCGCCGGTGCCGGATCGCTCCCCGCGGCGCTCGCCCGGACCCGTACGGACGCCGAACGGACCGCCGTCCAGGACGCCTTCGCCGACGGCATCGGCACCAGCCAGCTGGTCGGTGCGGCCGCGGTGTTCCTCGGCGGGCTGCTCGCCGCGCTGCTCCTGCGCCGCGCCGAACGGACGGGCCAGGAGGCCGGGACGCCGTCCGCACCGGACCCGTCCGCGGCCCCGGCGCAATAGCATCGATCACGACACAGACACCGATCACGCACGATGAGCAGGGAGAGAGGCGCCATGGCAGCGACGGACGGCCGCGCCAGGAAGCGACCGACGCACCCGAACAGCGTCTGGCTGACCGACCGCCCCCCGCTCAAACGCAAGGCGGACCAGCCGGCCGGACTCGACCTCGACAAGATCATCGCGGCGACGGTCCGGCTGCTGGACGCCGAGGGCCTGGCGAAGTTCTCCATGCGCCGGCTCGCCGCCGAAATCGGCGTCACCGCAATGTCCGTCTACTGGTACGTCGACACCAAGGACGATCTGCTCGAGCTGGCCATCGACGCGGTCGCCGGCGAAATGCCCCTCCCCGACGAGTCGGACGCCGCCGTCGACTGGCGCGACCAGCTCCGCCTCCTCGCCACCGGCTACCGCGACATGCTGCTCCGCCACCCCTGGGCGGCCCGGCTCCTCGGCGAGTTCATCAACGTCGGCCCGCAGGCGACGGCCTTCGCCAACGCCACCTTGCGGACCATGCGCCACAGCGGCCTGAACCCGGAAAACACCTCCGGCGCCCTCGCCTCCGTCTTCCACTTCGTCTACGGCTTCGCCACCATCCGCGCCCTCCACGAAGCCCGCTGCCGCGCCGCGGGCATCGGCCTCGACGACTACTTCGCGCAGGTCGTCGCCGCGATCTCGGACCGCCCCGAATTCGCCGAGACGATGGAACTGTCCGTTCGGGCCGCGTACGCCGGCGAGGGCCTGAGCGCGCTGGAGATGCTCGACCGGGACTTCGCGTTCGCCCTGGATCTGCAGATCGCGGGGATCGAGGCGATGCGGGAGCGGGGCTAGGCGTTCTGTCCGAAGGCCGGTCGCCCTCGCCGCCGCCGGCCGGTCTGCGGGGACAGCAGGCTGGTCTCGTCACCCGCGGGGGCCGGGGTGCGCTTCCCCGCCGAGCCGTTCCCCGCCATGGTCTGCCCGGAACGCGACGCCCAGATGCTCGCCCGCCACCTGCGCCGCACCCTGGGCCGGGATGCGGTGACCGTGCTCCATGCCGCTTTCCCTCCCTTCAGCGGCGAGGACTTCGCCCTCTACCTGGACCGCCTCCCCGGCACGTACACCTTCCTCGGCGTCCGCGCCCCAGGCGCACCCGTCACAGCCGGCTACCCGCACTACCCCGACTTCGCCCCGGACGAGCGTGCCATCGGCGTCGGCGTACGAGCGATGGCGGGCTGGATCGCGGAGCGGACCCACGTCGCGCTCCCGTGTTCCGGGGCACTGGGGAGCGGTCGGCGAAGTGCACAAGGCCAAGGTGAGTAGGGGTACTCAAGCCGAAGCCCTGCCCGCTCCCGAGAATGGATCCGTAAGCGCCGCAAGCGCAGCGAAAGACATCTGAGGGGGAGTCAGCGGCATGACGAATACTGCCTTTGGCGTGCCGCACCAGGCCCGTCCGGCCGGCGAAGTGGCCTGGCCATGGGTGGTGTGGGGGGTGTTGCAGCTGCTGGCCGCCGCCCCGATGCTGATGATGATGGCGGGCAACGGCTTGGTGACCGGCCTCATGGCGCTCGGCGTCGGCGCATACGGGGGCGTGGTGGCCATGGTGCTGATGCTGATCTCGGGGCCGGTGCTTGGCCTGGCGGTACCGGCCCTGATGCTGCTGGTGCCGGCGGTGCGCCGGGCGAACCGGTACGCGCTCTTCGCGCTGCATGCCACCGGCCTGCTGTGCGGGACAGCGATCGAGTTCTTCCTCTGGGTCGTCCCGGCGATGGGCTGAGCCCCGAGGCCAGGCGCTGTCACCGCATCTGCCACATCAAGGCGGGCTGGTCACCGGACCTGTGGCCGGGCCATGCCACCCCCTGCCGGTCCACGTGGTCTCCGTTGTGGTGTTCGGCCCGCGCGCACGGACGGGGGTTGTTGCTCTCCACGGGCCGGGTGGCGCCGCAGAGTGGGGGGTGAGGGGGCAGCGCGTGGTGTGACGGCGGATCGGGCATGTCAGCCGGCCGCCACAGACACGGGGACGGTGCGCCGGCCCGGCGAAACCTCGACGCCGTGAATGCGACTCGGGCCGACGTCGATACCGCGGAGGGCCATGTCGAGGGCCCAGCGCCGTTCTGCCTGCGCGATCCGCTCGGGGTCGTTGGCCTGCGGGACGTGGGGCTCGAGGACGTACGGCCGTACGGGGACGGGGAGTTCGTCGAAGGGTGCGTCGACGGCCGCCTCCTGCGCGTAGGGGCTCTTGTGGCGCGGCAGGGCGAGGGGGCGCGGCCGCGGTGCGGGGCCGGGCGCCGGAGCGGGGGCCGCGGCGCGGTGCCGGCCGTTCGCCGGGAACAGTCGCTCGGCCCAGCGGATCAGGGCCAGGGCCGGACGAGGGCCTGCTCCGCCCGCTACGGGAATCAGGAGAAGTACGAGACGCCCCAAAAGGCGCACGGTAAGGTCACGCACGTCTTCAGCTCCTTGGAAAGCTGTTGGCCATGCCCCCGGACCCGGCCAGGTCGCGGGGGTCTTGCGAGGGGTGGGACGGTTCTCACGCGCTCCAGGAGTGCTCCGGATCATCGAGCCAGACGGCCTGCCCGTCTCCCGTCACGGTGAGCCCGAACCGCTCCGGTCCCGGCCTGCCGCGCTCCTCCCACCACCGGTACGCGGCCTCCGCCTCGTCCCACAGCCGCCGCGGCCCCGACTGCCAGACGCGCGCCGCGTCCCCGTCGCGGAACCAGACGCACGCCCAGGACCGATCGTCCACCCCGTACAGCCAGACCGGACGGGCACCGTCGCGCTTCTCCGCGATGACCTGCCGACACCGCGGTACGCGCAGCCCGAGGACGAATCGCTGGGGCGCGAACGGCTCCCCCACGAACTCCGTCTCCGTGACCGTCGTGGACGTCTCGTCCCCCTCGGCCACGCTGCCGGTGACGTACGCGGAGTGGACCGGGTGCGCCGCCCGCTGTGCCCGCAGCTTCATGAACTCCACGGGCCCGGTGAACCGTCCGCGGGCGCTGCGCCCGTCCGGCGCGACGACCAGCCGGGCCACCGCGTCGCCGTTCCCGTAGTGCGTCCCCCAGGGGGCGACGATGACGCCGCCGGGCCGGCACTGCTCCACCCAGCTGTACGGGATGGACCGGAGCCCGCAGGTGGCGATGATCCGGTCGTACGGCGCGGCGTCGGGGTACCCGTGCGACCCGTCTCCGTGCACGACCTGTACGGCCAGGCCCAGCCGCTCCGCCGTCGCGCGGGCGGCCGCGGCCACGGCGGCGTCCACCTCCACCGTGACCACGTTTCCGGGGCCCGTACGGTGCGCCATGAGTGCCGCGTTCCAGCCGGTGGCGGTGCCGATCTCCAGTGTTTTGTGGCCGGGCCGCAGGTCCAAGTCCTGAAGCATCCGGAAGACCACGGAGGGCATGGACGCGGAGCTGGTGGGCGCCTCGCCCGGTTCGGTCGCCGTGTGCGCGCCGTCGTCCCACTGGGTGACGATCGGCACGTCGGCGGCGTCCGCGTACTCGTGCCATCTCGCGGGAGCGTCCGGCTTGTTGACGGCTACGCTCCGCCCGGCCGCCATGTCGAACGGCCAGATCAGATCGGGCAGGAAGGCGGATCGGGGTAGGGCGGCATAGGCCGGGGCCCAGTCCGGAGGGAGGGCGCCGACGGCCGTCAGGGCGCGCCCCAGCTCGGTGTTGCCGGGGCGCTCGTCGGGTGTGTTGGTGGTCGTCACTGGTCAGGCGGCCTTCGGGGGGTTGGGGGTACCGGGGCCGCCATCGGGGGTGGGCGGCTGGTGGGGGCCGGGGTAGGGCTCTCCGGGGAGTTTGTCGCCGCCGTCGTCGTGGCGCAGGACTGTGTTCATGCGTGCTTCCTTTCGGAGGTGACGGGGGTGTCGTCGTGGTGGGGGTGACGTCGTAGCAGGACCCGGTGGTCTACGGCCTTGGACCGGTCGCCGATGTTCAGGGCGGCCGCCAACTGGACCTTGAGGTCGTCGCATTCGGGGCAGGAGTGTTCGCTGCCCTCTTGCTCAGCCATCCGAACTCCTCACTATATGTGGCCGGTTGGTGACAAGAATGGGGCCAGGGTGGGTACCGTGGAAGGACTTTGGCGCCCGACCAAGGCCGTGGGCGAAATGGCATATGCGCACTTGCCCGGCCTGCGGGGACGTCGTTTCCGCTGCACGCGATCAGACCTTTGGTCAGGGGGAGTTGTGAAGGAACGAGAGAGTGTTGACGCAGAGGAACCCCGGCGCCGCTTCGCCGAGGAGTGCCGCAGTGGCAGGGAGCTTTACCCGAGAAAGCGGCTGAACCAGGCCGAGTTGGCCCGAATGCTCCGGACGTCGAAGTCCACAATCGGACGTGTGGAGACATGCGTCGGCCCGATCCCGCCGGACCTCCCGTCCTTGCTGGACCAGGTGTTTTCGACGGACGGGCTGTTCAAGCGGCTGTACGAGGAGATCGTGGCGCAGTCCTTCCCGGCGCAGTACCGGCGACGGGTGGAGCTGGAAAGGGAGGCAATTGTCGTACGGGAGTGGTCCCCGACGGTCGTGCCGGGGCTTCTTCAAACCGCGGACTACTCCCGCACGCTCCTTCGTGGTGGGGCACCACGCGCGAGCGAGGAGGAGATCAAAACGAACGTCGCCGCGCGGCTGGCCCGCCAGGACATCCTGAAGCGGGACGCGCCGCCGGACCTACGCGTCGTACTCTGCGAGACCGTGATCAGCCGACGAATTGGCAGTCGCGAGATCATGTGTGAGCAACTATCCGCGCTGTTGACCCACGGCGCCAAGGCGACTACGCGGATTCAGGTGTTGCCATCGGACGCGGAGGCACATCTGTTCATTGACGGCGCAGCCACGTTCCTCACAGGGTCAAACCATGTGACACGCGTCTGCGTCGAGGCGTACCGTACGGCGGCGACCATCGACGAGCCAGAGCATGTCAGGGAAGCGCTGCGTGCCTACGATTTCCTGACGGGGGAGGCGCTTTCGGCCCGGGAGAGCGCACGCCTGATCAGAGGACAGATGGAGGCGCTGAGGTGACCAGAAACCCTGCCGCTCGCGAATGGGTCAAGTCCAGTTACAGCGGTGCCGAGCACGGCAGCAACTGCCTCGAATGGGCCCCCGCCGCCATTGCCACCGGCTCCGTCCCCATACGGGACTCCAAGAACCCCGGCCCGGAGCTCCGCTTCTCGGCGGACGCCTGGGCGTCCTTCGTCCGCCGGGTCCGGCGGGACGGCGGCGTCGCCGCCCTCTGATGGCCGTCGATTCACAAGGGCGGGGCCTCGTGTCGGGGGCCCGGCCCGTGTGCGTAGTCCCGTATTCATCCCGCGGCTACACCGCCACCCGCACCGTCCGCACCCTCCATGCGAAACGCGGAGTGCCCGTCCCTGTCCCCCGACGGCACCGGCCTCGTGCCCGGGAAGCGCGTCAACGGCCTCTCCCCCGATGCCTGTTGGCGCCGCTATGCCCTGAATCTGCGTACCCTGCGTGCGCCCCCGGCGCAGGCGCTCCGCCCGCCTGTCATAGCTTGGCCCGCGAGATGTCATGGTTCCGTGACACGGCCGTTTCGGCTTCCGCTTTCATGTCATGATCATGGCGATCTCATCGATCACCACACCGCTCGCTGGGCCCAACGGGAGAACGCTCGTGTCACTTCGCCAGACCGCCACCATCGCTTTGCTGACCGCCAGTGCCGCACTGGCGCTAACGGCCTGCGGACCTAAGGACGATGCCGCAGGCGCCGACAGCTCGCCGAGTGCGTCGGCCCCGGCCGACGCTGCGGGCGGCCCGTCTGCCGGAGGCGGCTCCCAGTCCCCCTCTCCCACTGCGGGCGGCTCGTCTGCCGGAGGCGGCGACCAGTCGGCGTCCCCCTCTTCCTCCCCCTCCTCCCCCTCCTCCGATTCTTCTCCCTCCGGCTGCGGCCTGAAGCCGGGCCACAAGGTGGTCCGGCTGGACAGCATCTACGGTGCAGACGCCAAGATGAGCGCCCACGACACCAAGTGCGACCCGAACATGCCCACGGGCTCCGGCTCCGGCCAGTGGAAGCCCACGAAGGAGTGGAAGGAGGGATACCGCCTGGCGGACACGGTCAAGGCGAAGCTCATGCGCACGGGCGGCTCGCTGTCGCCCGCCTCCAGGGAGGAGGCCATCCAGGAGATCATGCTCTGCACTGCGGACGACAAGCCCTCCTCCACCAAGTACGGGCTGTGTGAGGAGAATAAGTACGACATCGTCGTGGACGCCAAAGGTGTGATCACCGAACTGACGCAGCTCTTCGACGTCTGAGCCAGGACGGGCCAAAGGCCACCGGGCCGGGCCCCCGACGGGAGGCCCGGCCCGAGTGAACCGACGATCAATGCACAGCTACAGCTACAGCTACAGCTACAACTACGGCTTGACCAGCAGGATCGAGTTGATCGGCGTGAGGTCCTTGTCGACGTAGTAGCCGGGCTGGAGGAAGCCCTGGCAGTCCCCCGTGCCGTTGTAGCCCGTGCAGGTGCGTGCCGTCGCGCCCCCGGTCTGGTTGTTGAGGACGTAGTGCTGCCCGGTCTGGTTGCTGAGGTTGTGGGCGCCGTAGCTGTAGAAGGTGAGCGACGGGCGGTCGCCGTTCCACCCGGTGTTCTGCGGGTAGACGCACACGGCCCCCGACGGGCAGCCGTGCAGGGTGCCTGCGGCCTGGGCGGCACTGGCGCTGGTGGCGCCGACGGTGGTCAGGGCGCCGGCCGCGAGTGCGAGCGCCGCGGCAGCCTTGGTGATCTTTCGCATGGTTCTTCCCCCTAGTGGTCTGGTTGCACGAAGTGCCGTACAGACCCCCGGCCGCGTCCGGCGCGAGGGGCTGAACTGCCTTCGCGACAGGCAGTTTGCCCGAGACGCCCGGGTCGCACCATGTATTCGTTCTGGGTCGAAATCGTGCGCGGAAGCGCCGGTTGTGTGATAGGCGACGGCCGCCGCCGCTCACGACGCCGGTGGGACTGTCAGTGATCGCGTGTAGCGTCGACGAAGCTGAGATGGCACGGTGCGGACGAGGGGGAAGTGTGGACGTTGAGGCGTGGGTAGCTGCGGCCAAGAACCCGACGGCGGAGTGGCTGGAGTCCTGTTTCGGGGCGGGTTCGCTCTGGCGGCCCCGGGAGGCGGAGCTGCCGGAGCTACTGCAGCACGAGGCAACCAGGAAGTTCCTGACCACGGTTGGCTTCCCCGCGGTCCGGATCGACTGGTTGCTGGAATGCATCGACTTCGACTCAAGTGGGATCAAGGAAGCGGACGGGCCGTGGGCGGAGGACCCGGACGAGCTGTTCGGGCGACGCACGCCTGACGACGACTCCCCGCTGACGAAGTACGCCTTCGGGTTCGGTGAGTGCAGCGGGTGTTCACTGATGCTGGACGGCGTGACCGGAGATATCGTCCTCTACGATCCGAACGGCTGGGACCACGCCGCAGGCTACGCCGGACAGGCGCACTCCTCCCTGCCGATCCTGGCAGGGGCCCTGGGGCTGGCCACCAAATTCAGGGAGCCGTTCGAGGGACCGAAGCCGCTGGAGGTGCTCGGGGTGTTCCGGCAGGCGATCGAGGCCCTCGACCCAGGGGTCGAATCCGCCCTGTGGGAGAAGGTCCTCGAAACGCTGGAGGAGGAGTACGAATTGGCGGCGGAGACGGAGTGACGGCGGAGATGGAGTGACGACCGAGACGGGCTGAGGCCCGCGGCGGATCGTCGACTCCGGCGTGCGTGCGTCGCTCTACCGCTCACCCCATCGGCAGGCTCTCCCCTTGCACTGCCTGGATGTCCAGTTCCACCTTCAGCGTGGTCCCAATCGCCGCGATGCCGGCCGCCACGACCTGGTTGTAGTTCATCTTGTAGTCCTCGCGGCGCAGTTCGGCGGTGGCGCGGAAGGCGGCGCGGACGCCGCCCCACGGGTCGGGGCCGGTGCCGAGGTAGCTCAGGTCGAGGTCGACGGGGCGGACGACGCCGTGGAGGGAGAGTTCGCCGTGGACGGTCCAGCGGTCGGGGCCGGCCGCCGACAGGCCGCTGCTGCGGTAGGTGATCTCCGGGAACTCGTCGACGTTGAGGAAGTCCTCGGAGCGCAGGTGGCCGTCGCGCATGCCGTTGCCGGTGTCGACGGTGGCGGCCTTGATGACCGCCTCGACGAGTGACTTGTCCAGGTCCTCGGCGATCTCGATCCGGCCGCTGAACTCGGTGAACCGGCCGTGCACGCTGGAGATGCCCAGGTGCTGGGCGACCGCGCCCACGGTGGAGTGCATGGGGTCGATGGTCCAGGGGCCGGGCGGCGGCAGTTCCGCGCCGCCCTGGCGGGCCAGGACGACGGTGCCGACGTCCATCCGGCCGCTCGCCGTCACGATCGCGCTGGAGGCGACCGGGGCGTAGCCGACGGCCGTCACGATGACCGTGTACGGGCCGGCCGGCAGCGGCTGTTCGCTGCGGACCGCGCCCTGCTCGTCGGCGGAGGCGCGCAGCACCTGCGCGCCCGTCATGTCGGTGATGGTCAGTACGGCGTGCTGGACCGCCCAGCCGTCCCGTGTGCGGACCTGCGCCCGCAGTCCGGCAGCTCCCGCGCCGCTCGAAGTCATTGCCTCTCCCGTTTGTTGCCTGGTCCGTAAAAAGTCGGGCCCCGGACGGCGACGTGCAGGCCGTCCCCTGCCTGTGCGCACGCCGCCGCCGGAGCCCTGGGGGCCGGTCCGGGACGCGCTTCCGCTCGACGCGCGCCCCGGTCCGGGGATTTGGTGCCGCGGGTTGCCCGCTCCGTACGGGGTCCCGGGCCGGGGTCAGTCCCCTGGATGTGCGAGCTCGACGTCGTAGCCGTCGACCCCGCCCGCGTCGACCGCAAGGCCGGTGGCGACCGGCGGGTAGCCGCTCGCGATGACCGTGTAGTCGCCGGCGTCCAGGTCGGTGAACGCGTAGGCGCCGTCCTCCCCGGTGGTCGAGGTGGCCACGACGTTGCCCGCCGCGTCCACCAGCGTGACGCGGGCGTCGGGCAGCGGGATGCGGTGGGCACCCGCCCGTACGACGCCCTGGACCCGTGCGCCGGACAGCAGCTCGACCTCGATACGGGTCGTGCCCTGGCCGCCGACCTCGACCGGCAGTGCGGACGGGCGGTAGTGGGCGGCGTTGACGGCGACGGTGAAGGTGCCGGGCGCCAGCTCGTCGAAGGCGAAGTGGCCCTCGGCGTTGGTCTTTCCGGTGGCCAGCACCTCGCCGCGGACGTCGGTGACGACGACCATCGCACCGTCGACCGGCTGCCCGGTGACCACGCTGCGGACCTGGCCGCCGAGGCCGCTGGTGCCGCTGAGCAGGATGTCGTAGCCGTGGGGCGCCTCGCCGACGACGACCGTGGAGGCCTGCGGCTGGTGGCCGTCGGCCGCGGCTATCAGGACGTACGAGCCGGCGCCGGGGGCGTTCAGTACGTACGAGCCGTTGGCCTGGGCGACCGCACGGCCCAGCTGGCGGCCGCTGAGCGAGATCAGCGTGACGGCCGAGCGGGGTACGGGGTTGCCCTCCGCGTTACGGACGAAGCCGTGGATGGCGGGGCCGGACGGGGTGCCGTCGCCGCCGGCGGAGGCGTACGCCGCCAGGGGCTGGGGAGTCGCCGCGACGGCGGGCTGGGCCCAGGAGGGGGTGTGTGCGTCCTCGTCCGAGGTGAGCGGCGCGCCCACCAGGGCGGGCTCGCGCTCCTCGGCCCGGTCCGGGGCACCGGCCCGGTCCGGGACGGTGGCATCCGACGGGGTCGCCGACGGGGCCTCCGCGGCCGCCGCGCTCTGGGACAGTCCGCCACGCGTCTTCAACGCGACCTCCTTGATGAACAGGGTGAAGAGGAAGGCGAGCAGCGCGCAGGGCGCCGCGTACAGGAACACATCGCCGACACCGTGCCCGTAGGCGCTCTCCATGACGGTGCGCAGCGGCGCCGGGAGGGCGTCCAGGTCGGGGATGCCGCCGCTGTTGCCACCGGCGTGGGCGGCCGCCTTCGCGGCCTTGGGGCCGAGGTCGGCGAGCCCGTCCTTGACGTAGTGGGTGACGCGGTTGGCGAGCACCGCACCGAGGGCCGAGACGCCCACCGCACCACCGAGGGAGCGGAAGAAGGTCACGACGGACGAGGCGGAGCCGAGGTCCTCGGGGGCGACCTGGTTCTGCGTGGCGAGGACCAGGTTCTGCATCATCATGCCGATGCCCAGGCCCATCAGGGCCATGAAGATCGCGATGTGCCAGTACTCGGTGTCGTACCGGATGGTGCCCAGCAGCCCGAGCCCCGCGGTCACCAGCACGCCGCCGGCGACCAGCCAGGCCTTCCACTTGCCGGTCTTGGTGATGATCTGGCCCGAGACGGTCGAGGAGATGAACAGCCCGCCGATCATCGGGATCGTCATCACACCGGACATCGTCGGCGACTTGCCGCGCGCCAGCTGGAAGTACTGGCTGAAGAAGACGGTGCCGGCGAACATCGCGATGCCGACGAAGAGGGAGGCCAGCGAGGCCAGGGTGATCGTCTTGTTGCGGAACAGCCGCAACGGGATGATCGGCTCCTTGGCCCTGGACTCGATGAAGACGAAGATCGCGCCGAGTACGACCGAGCCCCCGACCATCGCCGCCGTCTGCCACGACATCCAGTCGTACTTGTCGCCGGCCAGCGTCACCCACACCAGCAGCAGCGAGACCGCCGCGCTGATGAAGAAGGCGCCCGCCCAGTCGACCTTGACGCCCTCGCGCTTGACGACGGGCAGCTTCAGGGTCTTCTGCAGCACGATCAGGGCGATGATCGCGAACGGCACACCGACGTAGAAGCACCAGCGCCAGCCGAGCCAGCTGGTGTCGGTGATGACGCCGCCGAGGAGCGGCCCGCCGACGGTGGCGACGGCGAAGACGGCACCGAGGTAGCCGCTGTACCGGCCGCGCTCGCGCGGCGAGATCATCGCGGCCATCACGATCTGGGCCAGGGCGGACAGACCGCCCACGCCTATGCCCTGCACCACGCGGCAGGCGATCAGCATGCCGGTGTTCTGCGACAGCCCGGCGACGACCGACCCCGCGACGTAGATGACCAGCGCGAACTGCACCAGCAGCTTCTTGCTGAACAGGTCGGAGAGCTTGCCCCACAGGGGGGTGGTCGCGGTCATCGCCAGCAGCGCGGCGGTGACGACCCATGTGTAGGAGCTCTGCCCGCCGTCCAGATCATGAATGATCTCGGGCAGCGCGTTCGAGACGATCGTCGACGACAAGATGGCGACGAACATGCCGAGCAGCAGCCCGGACAGCGCCTCCATGATCTGACGGTGCGTCATGGGGGCCCCGTCGGAGGCGCCGTGTCCGCCTCCGTGCTTGGCGTGGCCGCCCCGCACACCTGCTGGTGTGGTCGTAGCCATGTAGTTCCTTCGGTTCCTGTTCAGCCTGCGGGTGTACGGGTGAGGGGGTGGAGGGAGTCGTGAGGCGCCCGGGTGCGGCAGTCGCCGAAGCTCGTACGGAGCCTGGCGAGCAGCTCGACGAGGTGCCCGACGTCGGTGTCGGTCCAGTCGTCCAGGTACCGGGCGAGGGTCTGGGTGTAGCGCTCGGAGAGCTCCTCGAGGAGTTCCCGGCCGCTCGGGGTCAGGCGCAGCAGTCGCGACCGCTTGTCCGCCGGGTCGGGCTTGCGCTCGATCCAGCCGCGTTCGCAGACGTGCGCGACATGGCGGCTGGTCACCGACATGTCGATCGCGAGCAGCTCGGCCAGGTGGCTCATCCGCATCTCGCCGTGCCGGTCGAGAAGGGTGAGCACGCCGGCCGATGCGGGCGGGCAGTCCTGGGGCAGGATCCGGCCCATTTCCCGCTTGACGGCGCCGATGGCGCTGAGTTGCCTGGCCAGCTCTTCGTAGTGACTCCGAGTGGCCACGGGCTCCTCCACGCATCACGTCTTTGTTGCTTGAGGCAACCATAGATTATGTTGGTTGCTGAAGGCAAACTTGTTTCGGACGTCCGGGGTAAAGCGAACGAAAAGTCTCGACCGGGCCGCGGTCAACGAACCCACCCGGTCCCGTAAAAGTGCAGGTCATGTGGGCACGCGCCCCAGGGGTGCCCCTCGGACCCCCAGTTCGCTAGGGTCCTTCCCCATGGCGACCAACCCCCAGAACCAGGCCGGCGGCAACTACGACCCGGCGGGCAGCACCCAGATGTTCCGCGCCTTCGTGGACGAGGGCGGAACCCCCCAGAGCCCTGACGGCCGCCGCGCGGCAGCGCCGCAGCAGAGCGGCGGCGCGCGCGTGGGCGTCATCGTCGGCGTGATCGTGGCGGTTCTGGTGGTGGCTGGAGCGGCCTGGCTGGCGCTGAAGTAGAGCGGCCCTTACGTCGCCGCGGAGGGCGCCTGCCCCGCCCCGTACGGAACGTCCGGCCCGCTGTCATGCGACGGCGGGCCGCATTCATTGGCCGGGCGGGCGGCCCGGCGGCGCGTTCCTCCTACTCCTCCGCCTCCGCAGCCGCAGCCGCATCCGCCTCCCGCAACCGCTCCGCGACCTGTCGCGCCTCGGTGAGGACCCCGCCCAGCCCCTGGTGGGTGAGCCGCCCTCCGCGCTTCACGGGCCGTCCCTCGACCAGCACCGTGTCGATGTTGCCGGGGTGGGCGGCCAGCACCACGGCGCCGATCGGGTCGTGGACGACCGGGGCGAGATTGACGGCGTCGGCGCGCAGCAGCAGAAGGTCGGCGCGTTTGCCGATGCCCAGCGAGCCGACCGCGTGGTCGAGGCCGAGCGCCGTGGCGCCTCCCATGGTGGCCATCCGCAGCACATCGGGCACCGTGAGCGGGAGGCCTTCGTCCGGGCCGCCGTCCGGGCCGTCCTCGAAGTGGCCGCTCATCAATGCCGCCCGCATCTGCGAAAACATGTCGCACGGCGCCGAGGTGACGGCGTCCGCGCCCAGCCCGGTGGTGATGCCCGCCCGCCGCAGCCGCCCCACCATCGGGGGGCCGAACCGCATCGACGCCTCGATGGCCGGTGTGATGGCCATCGCGCCCCCGGAGTCGGCGATCAGCTTCAGCTCCGGGTCGGCGAGCGAATTACCGTGCACGTACAGGGTGTCGGCGCCGAGCAGCCCCGCCTCCTGGAGCGCGGCGATCGGCCGCTGCGCCACCGGGCCGGCGTGCACATGGACGGCGATCGGCAGCTCCAGCTCGCGTGCGAGCAGCCAGTCCTCGCGGGCCGTGCCGATCGGCGCGAACGACGGCCCCAGGGGTGCGAGCGCCATCGTGACCAGTCCGTCCCGGGACGGAAAGTGCTCGGTGCGCACCCGCCGCACCCGGTCGGCCTGCCGCGCAGCCTCGTCGAACACGGGATATCCGTAACCGAAGACGGCCCGAATGCCCGCCGTACGGAGCGCCAGTACGGCGGCGGCGCTGTGCTCCGGCGTGTACTGGATGTGGGAGAAGTCCTGCACGGTGGTGACCCCCGCATCCAGGCACTCCAGGGCGCCCAGCAGGTTCCCGGTGTGCACATCGGCGGGGGTGAGGCGGCGCGCGTGGCGGTCCAGGATGCGGCTGAGGTAGCCGTCGAGACTCGCGTCGACCGCGGCGGAGCGCAGGATCGTCTGCCACAGGTGCCGGTGGGTGTCGACGAAGCCCGGCAGCACGATCATCTCCCGGGCGTCGATCATCTGGGCGTCGTGGACCGGTAACCGCGTCCCTACGGCGGCGATCCGCCCGTCCTCCACGAGCACATCGGTGTGCGGGCGGACGGCCGGCTGTGGATCGGTGTCGATGACCAGCCCGTCGCGGAGCAGCGTGCGGTGTGGTGTGCGGTGGTGATCCCCCATGGCAAATCTCCCTCTCCAACGGTGAGTTCAACATAAAGCTTTCTAGAAAGCTATCACCCAAGAGGTCGAACGCGCGGCGCAAACTATCCTTCCGGGGTGACCGCCGGACCTGCCCCCGCTGCCGATCGTGCTCCCGCTCCGGATCGTGCTCCCGATCCCGCTCCCGACCCCGTCGACGCGCTGATGGGCGCCTGGCGCACCGAGCTGCCCGACGTCCTCCGCCCCGCCACCGAACTCGCGAAGCGCATCGCCCGCCTCGCGACCGCCCTCGACCAGGCCACTCGCCGCGTACTGCCCGAACTGGGCCTGACCATCGCCGAGTTCGACATCCTCGTCGCGCTCCGCCGGGCCGGCGACCCGTACCGGATGAAGCCCAACGAACTGGCCCGCTCGCTGCTTCTGTCCTCCGGCGGTACCAGCAACGTCGTCAACCACCTCGCCGACCGCGGCCTGGTCCGCCGCGAGCCTTCGCCGGACGACGGCCGCAGCACCATGATCCGGCTGACGGCGGAGGGCGTGACCCTCGCCGAACGCGCCGTGCGGGCCAATGCGGACGCGCACGAGGCGGTCTTCGCCGAGGCCTCCCCGGAGGCTGTACGTGCGGCCACCGAGGCCCTCCGCGAGCTGGGCGGTGAGCGGCCCGCCCCGTCGCCGAGGCGGACGGGGCGGAACCGGAGCCGGTCGTAGGAGGCCACCCCCGGGCCGCCGCGCCGGCCGACGTCGATGCGTCCCCGGCTCTCGGCGGCCCGTAGCGCCTCGCGCTCTCCGCTCCGGTGGGCTGTCCTGCGGCGGTACACGTTCTCTCCTGGGGACGTGAAGGCGGAGCTGGCCACGGGGCCCACCACCGCGAAGACGGTGGTGGCCGGGCTGCTGTGGAAGCACGCCGGTGACTGCCTGACGGACCAGAGTGCCGTCAAGGCGCCGTACAGCTGCTCCGGGAACATCTACGACATCACGCTGGACGCCGCGGGCAAGGCGAGGCCAGCAAGGAGATCTGGCACGCCTGAGCCGATAGGGACGTGCTCGCCGCACGGTCTTCCGCCCCTCCCTCCGCCCCGTAAATCGGTTGCCGAAGGAGAGGCGGCTTGGCACGGTCGGGCCTCGAGACGACCTCGAGGCATGCAGGGGGAACGATGACCGACGTCGTGGACGTCGACCGCTTCATCGAGGACGGGTTCGTCGTGCTGCGCGGCGCCTTCCCGGAAGCAGTGGCCGAGGAATGCCGCGCCATTATGTGGCCCGACACCGGCTGCGACCCGGACGACCCGGGGACCTGGACCGAGCCCGTCGTACGCCTGGCGGGCTACGGCGACGAGCCCTTCCGCCGCGCCGCCAACACCCCGGCTCTGCACGAGGCGTTCGACCTCCTCGTCGGGCCGGGCCGCTGGGCGCCGCGCGACGGCCTCGGCACCATCCCCGTCCGCTTTCCGCACCCCGACCCGCCGGGCGACGACGGCTGGCACATCGACGCCGGCTACCACCCCGACGGCGCTCCGCCCTGGCCGCCGTGGGTCAATGTCCACTCCAGGGGCCGCGCGCTGCTGATGCTCTTCCTCTTCTCCGAGGTGTCCGAGGACGACGCCCCGACCCGGGTCCGGATCGGCTCGCACCGCTCCGTACCCCGCCTGCTTGCGCCGTACGGCGAGACCGGCCTGTCCTTCTTCGACGTCGGAGAAACCGGACTGTACGAGGCGACCGAGCAGCTGCCCGAGATGCTGGTCACCGGCCGGCCCGGCGATGTCGTCCTGTGTCACCCGTTCCTGGTGCACGCCGCCCAGCCGCACAAGGGCACGACCCCGCGCTTCATGGCCCAGCCACCGCTGCTCCCGGCCGAGCCGATCACCCTGGAGCGGCCGGACGGTGCCTACTCACCGGTGGAGCTCGCGATCCGGCGGGGGCTGGCGGAGGAGTGAGACGGCGGTAGTGGCCGCTGCGGGTGTTCCGGCTCGCGTGCTCGTGCCCGCCGCGCTGCGGCCCGAGTTCCCGCGGCCGGCCGGCGTCAGCGGGACGGTGTCCCGGCGGCGATGCGTTGCCGGGACACCTCGTAGAGCACCGCGGTCGCCGCATTCGCCGCATTCAGCGAACTCGCCGCTCCGCCCATCGGGATGCTGACCAGGTGGTCGCACGCCTCGCGCCAGGCATTGCTGAGCCCGGATGTCTCGTTGCCGATCACCAGCAGCGTCGGCTGGGTGAAGTCGAAGTCGAAAACATCGCAGTCGCCGTGCTCGTCCGTACCGACGACGGCGATCGGATTGCCCTTGGCCCGCTGGGTTTCCACCCACGCGGAGACCTCACGGTGGGAGGGGACCCGGACGGAAGGCAGCGCGAACAGGCTGCCGGTGCTGGCCCGCACGCACTTGGGGTCGTACACGTCGGCAGCGTGGCCGGCCACGATCACCCCGTCGGCTCCGAAGGCATCGGCGGAGCGAATGATGGTTCCGATGTTTCCGGGGCTCGTGGGGCGGTCGAAGGCGACGCCGAGAAAGCCGTGGCCCCCGATGATGCGGTCAAGGTCATCGGAGGGCATGGCGACGACTGCCACGACCTCAGGGGCGTCCTCGCTCTTCTCGCCGAGATCGGCCAACAGGCCGGGAGCCATCGCTATCCGCTCGGCCTTCGCCGTACGCAGCAGGCTCTCCGCCCAACGGGAGAGCGGACGTTGGGCGTCGTGGATCAGCGTGTGGACCGTCCAGCCGTGCTCCACCGCCAACGAAATCGGCCGGACGCCCTGCACCAGGAATTCCCTGGCCCTGGTCCGCTTGTTCCGGTTCGTGAGAAAGGACTCCCACTGCTGGAAACGAGCATTCCGGCTTGATATCCGCTGAACCGGCGGCACGCGAACTCCCCCTGTGATGATCCCCGTTGGCGCCTACCGGACTGTACCGGCGGCGCCGTGCGGGGCGCGGCGGAATTACGAGGGGTGCGGAACGGGGCCCGGACCTGCGGTGGTCCGGGCCCCGGAGAATGCCGGCGTCGTCAGGCCTGATCAGCCGCCGCCTGGAGGGCCGCCATGTCGATCTTCTTCATGCCGAGCATCGCCCGCATGGCGCGGGTGGCGCGTGACTGGTCCGGGTCGCTCATCAGCTCGGCGATGCCCGCGGGGGCGACCTGCCAGGACAGGCCGTACTTGTCCTTCAGCCAGCCGCACGGGCCCTCCTCGCCGCCTTCGGAGAGCTTGGTCCAGTAGTAGTCGATCTCCTCCTGCTCCTTGCAGCTGATCTGCAGCGAGATGGCCTCGCTGAAGGTGAACTCGGGGCCGCCGTTGATCGCGGTGTAGCCCTGGCCGTCGAGCTCGAAGTCGACGGTCAGGACGGTGCCGGCGGGGCGGGGGCCGGCCTCGGTGTAGTAGGAGACGTTCTTGATGCTGGAGTTCGGGAAGACCGAGACGTAGAACTCGGCGGCCTCCACGCTCTCGGTGTCGAACCAGAGGTTGGGGATGATCTGGGGCATGGGGTCCTCCTGGCGTCGATGGCCCGTGCGGCCGGCGTCCTGTAGCAGTACTGACCGGCGGGGCGGGCGGAAGTCATCGGCCATCGGGAGGAAATCTCCGCGGCCGCGCGCCGCGCCGGCCGAACCCCCGCCGTCATTTCCAGTGGAAGGCCACGTCCTTGGTGTCGATGTGCATGCCGAGCGGCACCCGCCAGGCGTCCACGCACACCCGCCAGGTGCCGCTCCGCTTCTCGCCGGGGGCGAGGGGGAGGGGGAGCTTGCGGGTGGAGTGGAGGGTGGACCAGTCGACGCCGAGGGCGCCGATGACGTGGGTGCCGAAGGTGACGGTGCCCTCGGTCACCGCGTGCTTACCGGTGTTGAGGAAGTCGAGGGTGACCTTTTCGCACCAGCGGACGTCGGTGTCGGCGAGGTCCGGCTTGCCGATCAGGAGGCCGGCGGGGGCGTCGGGGCCGGCGGGGATGGTGGGGGAGGGGGGTGTGGGGGAGCCGGGGCCGGTGTTTCCGGGGGAGCCGGGGGGCATCGAGGGCCCGGAAGGGTCAGGTGCGGAAGGCCCGTTGGGGGTGTTGCCGCCTGAGCCGCCTGGGGCGTCCGGACCGTGCGGGCCGGCTGGGCCGCCTGCGCCACCGCCGGACTTCCCGGCGTGCGCGGCGTCGCCGCTGCCCGTCCCGGAGGGGGAGGCTGATGGGGGCCGGCCGGGGGAAGGATCCGTATCGGCGCCGTGCCTCTCGCCGTCGTCGCCGTCCAGAGGCGTCAACTCGACCCCGCCCTCGGGCGGTACGGCCTTCGTCGGGGCCCGGCCGTCGGCGGGGCCCGCCGCGCCCACCGCGACATAACTCTTGTGGGCCGCGCTCCCGCAGCCGGTGAGCAGGACGCCCAGGCACACCATGGCCGCCGAGGCGGAGGCAACAGTCGTTGTCCGTCGCATCTTGGGGGGACCTCCCAGCGGTAGCTGGGGGTCAGTGTTACTGACGGGACGTCAGGAGTACAGGGGTCGGGATCCACAAACCTCGGCGGGCCGAACCGGCCGGCCGTCCCTCCCGTACGGCACCCCGCAGGGCCCGCTGTCCCAGTCCGCCGAGCGGCAAGTCGCCCTGCCCACAGGCCCCTCGGCGGACTCCACCTCAATCGGCGATGAGTCCCTCGCGCAGCTGCGCCAGGGTG
This sequence comes from Streptomyces sp. NPDC048483, assembly GCF_040651455.1. Lineage (NCBI taxonomy): Bacteria > Bacillati > Actinomycetota > Actinomycetes > Kitasatosporales > Streptomycetaceae > Streptomyces > Streptomyces sp. NPDC048483. Next base: position 4,581 of record NZ_JBEZJZ010000022.1, on the reverse strand, counting down.
CGGGTGAGAAGCCGGGAGACGTGCATCTGGGAGATGCCGACCTCCTCGCCGATCTGGGACTGCGTCATGTTGGCGAAGAAGCGCAGCATGATGATCTGGCGCTCGCGGGGCGGGAGTTTGGCCAGCAGGGGCTTGAGGGACTCGCGGTACTCCACGCCCTCCAGCGCGGTGTCCTCGTAGCCGAGGCGGTCCGCGAGGGAGCCCTCGCCGCCGTCGTCCTCGGGGGAGGGCGAGTCGAGCGAGGAGGCGGTGTAGGCGTTGCCGACCGCGAGGCCGTCGACGACGTCCTCCTCCGACACGCCCAGGCACAGGGCGAGTTCGGGGACGGTCGGGGAGCGGTCGAGCTTCTGGGCGAGCTCGTCACTGGCCTTGGTGAGGGCCAGGCGGAGCTCCTGGAGCCGGCGCGGGACCCGTACCGACCACGAGGTGTCGCGGAAGAAGCGCTTGATCTCGCCGACCACGGTCGGCATCGCGAACGTCGGGAATTCCACGCCGCGTTCGCAGTCGAAACGGTCGATGGCCTTGATCAGGCCGATCGTGCCGACCTGGACGATGTCCTCCATCGGCTCGTTACGGCTGCGGAAGCGGGCCGCGGCGTAGCGGACGAGCGGGAGGTTCAGCTCGATGAGGGTGTCGCGGACGTAGGTGCGTTCCGCGCAGTCCTTGTCGAGCGTGGACAGCCGCAGGAACAGGGAGCGGGAGAGCGTGCGGGTGTTGATGGCGTCGTCGTTGTGCACCTGCTCGTGCAGGTGCGGCGCGGGCGCGGGAATCGCGGGAAGCACCTTCGAGCTGCCCAGTTCTACGGACATGCCACCCCCTTGAGGTGTCGCTGCGGTGTCCTCGGGCCAAGGCGGACCGAGGAGTTATGCCTCCACCTGAATACCGGAGGCAGCGCCACGGCAAACGCGGTTTCTGCAGAATGTCACATGTCGGCAACACGCTGTAGCGCCATGTCGACATATCTGTGCAGGAACGGGTAGCTCGTCCCGGTGAGGGATCGCTCCTGTTTGCGGTTGGGTGCCGGCGCCTCAGGCGTCGATCCGGTTTGCGGACCGCAACCGGGCGAAGCTCCGCGAGAGTAGCCGGGAGACATGCATCTGCGACACCCCCAGCTCCGCACTGATCTGCGACTGCGTCAGATTGCTGTAGTAGCGGAGGAGGAGGATGCGCTGCTCGCGCTCGGGGAGCTGGACGAGCAGGTGCCGGACGAGGTCGCGGTGCTCCACGCCGGCCAGCTCGGGGTCCTCGTAGCCGAGGCGGTCCAGGAGGCCGGGCAGGCCGTCGCCTTCCTGGGCGGCCTCCAGGGACGTGGCGTGGTACGAGCGGCCGGCCTCCAGGCAGGCGAGCACCTCGTCCTCGCCGATCTTGAGGCGCTCGGCGATCTCGGCGGTGGTCGGGGAGCGGCCGTGCAGTACCGTCAGGTCCTCCGTCGCGCCGTTGACCTGCACCCACAGTTCGTGGAGGCGGCGCGGGACATGCACGGTGCGGACATTGTCCCGAAAGTAGCGTTTGATTTCGCCGACGACGGTAGGCATGGCAAAGGTCGGGAACTGGACTCCGCGGTCCGGGTCGAACCGGTCGATGGCATTGATCAGGCCGATGGTGCCGACCTGGACGACGTCCTCCATCGGCTCGTTACGGCTGCGAAAGCGGGCCGCGGCATACCTGACCAGCGGAAGGTTCGCCTCGATGAGGGCAGCGCGGACCCGGGTGTGCTCGGGCGTGCCGGGTTCGAGGCCCGTCAGCTCCGCGAACAGCACCTGTGTGAGCGCCCGCGTGTCCGCGCTACGGCTCTCGCGCGATGGAGCCTTGGGCGCAGTACGGGCCGTCACGGTCACGCCACCCTTCACAGTGCATGTATCCGGCAAAAGCGGTCATAGCATCACAAGACATGTGCACTGTGTGCAAGCACCCCATAACGCCGTGTTGGGGCGAGAGTTGGCCGACGGAAGGGAAGAAGGTGGGGAGGAAGATTTCCCGTACTGGGGCGGGGTACGGCAAAGCCCCTCACCCGTAGGGGGGGAGGGGCTCGCAGCGCGGGGCTGTCGGGGCTCAGAACTCGTAGTCGGCGATCACCCAGGTGGCGAATGCGCGCCACTGTCCGGCGGCCGCCTGGTGGGCCGGGTGCTCGAGGTAGCGCTTGAGGGCGTCGGTGTCGGCCACGGCGGAGTTGACCGCGAAGTCGTAGGCGATCGGGCGGTCGGTGATGTTCCAGGCGCACTCCCAGAACGCCAGCTCCGGGATCTCGTCCTTCAGTGCCTCGAATGCGCGGACGCCGGCCTGCACCCGGTCCTCGTCGCGGGAGACGCCTTCGTTGAGCTTGAACAGGACCAGGTGGCGGATCACTGGGACCTCCGTGCGGCGGACGGTGCGCAGCCGGTCGGGCGACCGGCCGGTGCCCCGGCCGACTATTTGATCAGCTGGGTCATGAACTCGCCGACGCCCTGAGCAGCGGACGAGATGCCCTCGAAGCCTATCTGGACGAGATCGGCGGCCCGCCCCGGGGACGTGATGATCGTGTACAGCACGAAGACAATGACCAGATACAACGCGATCTTCTTCGCCTGCGCCATCGGTCCCGTCTCCCCTGTCCCTACGGCAGTCCCTGGATGTGCCCTGCTTTGGTGCTGCGCCCCCGTCCCGGACGCAGTCGGGTGAGTGTAACCACAGGTGTTCGACGGCGGCAGCTGTGAAGGCGGGGCCGGTACGTGACCGCGCCGCCGGGCCGCCGTCGCTGATCTGGCCTTTAAGGACCAAAGGCCCGCCAAGGGAGGCCCTTTGCCTCGGGGCGTGGGCGGGCGGCAGGGGCAGGATGAAGGGGTGCCCGGCGGATCTGGCAGGAATCCGCGGGGCCCGGGGACCGGTACCCCACTGCGGGGCCCGCGCCGCGTGCATTCCCCCTGACTGCGGCGTGGGCTTTGGGGTTCTGTCCTCATTGGGGGGAGCGGCTGTCCCCCCGACTACCGCTTCCCCCGGCCGACCATGGAGCCCCGGCTCCGGGCCCCGCCGGCAGCGGCGGCTCGGAGCCGGGGCTCTGGCGTTCGGCCGCACCCGGCGTGGCGTATGCCCGGTGATTCCCTCGTACCCCCTCCCGTCCGCCTTCGTATGCAACCGCCCGCGGTGTGCCCGGCGTCTCCCACCCCGCACGACCCGGATGGCCCGTCGGCATGCATCATGTACGCGACAGAAACGGAGCGCGGCGGCGCGCCGCGGCGCGGGACGCGCGGGACGACGAAAGGGCCACGGGGCACCGGGATGAAGATCGACTGGGACCGGCGTACCTGCGCGCGCCGCGGGCACATCACCTACCTCCCGCACGAGGAAAGCCTGCGCAAGAAGCTGCGCGCGGCCACCGCGCTCGGCGAGGCGTGGCGGTGTCTGCGCTGCGGCGACTTCGCGCTCGGCGCGCCGCACGGCTCCGGCCCGGCCGCCGAGGCCCCGCTGGTCCCGCGCGGCAAGGTTCTGCGCGATCTGTTCATCCTGCGCTTCCTGGCCGTCGAGCGCGCGATCCGTGGCGTGTTCATCGTGCTGGCGGCGGTCGGGGTGTGGCAGTTCAGCAACCGCAAGGACGCGGTCCGCCGGTTCTTCGACGAGTACATCGCGGTGCTCCGCCCGGTGGCCCGGCACTTCCACTACGACCTGGACCACTCGCCGGTCGTCGGCACCATCCAGAAGACCTTCGGCTACCGGCACTCCACCCTGATGCTGGTGGCCGCGCTGCTGCTCGTGTACGCCCTGGTGGAGATCATCGAGGGCGTGGGGCTGTGGCGCGCCAAGCGCTGGGCGGAGTATCTGACGGTGGTCGCCACCGCGGCCTTCCTGCCGCTGGAGATCTACGAGCTGGCGGAGAAGGTCAGCTGGCTCAAGATCGCCACGCTGGTGGTCAATATTCTCGCGGTGCTCTACATCGCGGTCACCAAGCGGCTGTTCGGCCTGCGGGGTGGCCGCAAGGCCTTCGACGAGGAACGTCGGAGCGCCTCACTCATGGAGGTGGAGACCTCGGCAGGGGTACCCGCCGCCCATAATGGCTGACGCCCACGACCCTAGGGGGAACCCACGATGTCCCACACCATGCATCCGCATACGCGCAGCCGCCGCCGGCCGGCCGCCGTCCTGGCCCTGCTCTTCGGCCTGCTGGCCATGACCGCCGGGCCGGCCGTGGCCGCGGAGAGCGCCGCGGCGCCCCGCACCTCGGTCGCCGCCGCACCCGCGTCCGCGCCGGAGTTCGGGCGCGGCCACGGCTCGTCCTCGCACCACACATCGCACTCGATCCACTCTTCCCACCACTCCCAGACGGTCTCCAAGGAGAAGAAGACCTCTAAGTGGAAGAAGAAGGTGAAGAAGAAGTCGAAGAGCTTCTTCAAGAAGCTGGGGATCATCGCGATCGTGCTGTTCGTGATCTTCCTGGTCATCGCGGTCGTGGTGATCTGGCTGATCGTCCACTTCGTCCGCCGCGCGCTGGGCCGTCGTAACGACTGACGCCGGGCGCTCTCCGGGCAACGGGAGCGGACGGAATACGGCGATGTCCGGGGCGGTCGACGGATCGCTGTGCGCGGTGGGCGGGGTGCTGGTGACCAGCAC
>NZ_JBEZJZ010000021.1:0-100578 GCF_040651455.1 Streptomyces sp. NPDC048483 | reverse complement strand
GGCAGGCGAGCGCGGCGAGCGGCCCGGCGACATCCTCCTGACCGGTGTCGCAGCCGAGCAGCGCGGTGACGGCGATGACGGCGCTGGTCAGATACGGAACGGGCGCGACGGAGCGGCCCAGCTCCTCCAGCACGACGGCGGCCTCGCGGGCGCTCGCGCCCGCTCCGCCGAGCTTCTCCGGGACCAGCAGTCCGGCGGTGCCGATCTCGGTGGCGAGCGAGCGCCACAGTGCGCCGTCAAAGGGGACGTCCGACTCCAGCCCGGCCAGCACGGTGGCCGGATCGCTGCGGTCGGCGAGCAGGGACCGTACGGCGTCGCGCAGCGCGTCCTCGTCCTCGGAGTAGAGCAGGTCGGCGTCGGGAGCGCTCTGATGGTGGGTCATCGGGGGAGGTCCTTCCACGCGACGTCCTTGTCGGTGCGCGGCTCGGGCGGCAGCCCCAGCACGCGTTCGGCGACGATGTTGAGCAGCACTTCGGAGGTGCCTCCTTCGATGGAGTTCCCCTTGGCGCGCAGATAGCGGTAGCCGGCCTGGCGTCCGGTGAAGTCGACGCCTTCGGGGCGGCGCAGCGTCCAGTCGTCGTAGGTCAGTCCGTCCTCGGCGAGGAACTCCACCTCCCAGCCGCTGATCTCCTGCGCGAGCCGGGCGAAGGCGAGCTTCATACCGCTGCCCTCGGGGCCGGGCTGGCCCTTGGTCAGCTGCTGGCGCAGGCGCTCGCCGGTCAGCCGGGCGACCTCGGCGTCCACCCACAGCTTGAGCAGCCGCTGGTGCAGGTCGTGGGTGCGCAGCTCCGGGCGCTCGCGCCAGTCGGCGGCGGCGACGCCGATCATGCCGCCTTCACGGGGGATGCGGGCGCCGCCGATGGCGACCCGCTCGTTCATCAGCGTGGTCTGGGCGACCCGCCAGCCCTCGCCGACCTCCCCGAGACGCTGGGCGTCCGGGATCCGCACACCGGTCAGGAACACCTCGTTGAACTCGGCCTCGCCGGTGATCTGCCGCAGCGGCCGCACCTCGACGCCCGGGTCGGTCATATCGCAGACGAAGTACGTGATGCCGCGGTGTTTGGGCAGGTCGGGGTCGGTGCGGGCGATCAGGATCGCCCAGCGGGACTGGTGCGCGCCGGACGTCCAGACCTTCTGGCCGTCGACCACCCAGTCCGCCCCGTCCCGCACCGCACGGGTCGCCAGCGCCGCCAGGTCCGACCCGGCCCCCGGCTCGCTGAACAGCTGGCACCACACCTCCTCCCCGGTCCACAGCGGGCGCAGAAGGCGCTGCTTCTGCTCCTCGGTGCCGTAGCGGAGGATGGTGGGCGCGGCCATGCCGAGGCCGATGCCGATGCGGCCCGGGTCATTGCCGGGGGCGCCGGCGGCCTCCAGTTCGGCGTCCACGACCGCTTGCAGGGCGCGCGGCGCGTCCAGGCCGCCGAGGCCGTGGGGGAAGTGGATCCAGGCGAGGCCCGCGTCGAATCTCGCGCGCAGGAAGTCCAGCCGCTCCGTGGTGGCGGGCGGATAGGCGGCGAGCAGGTCGGCGGTGCGGCGGCGCAGGTCGGTGGCGTCGGTCATCGTGTCTCCTCCAGTCCGGGGACCACCACGAGGCGGCCCACGGATGTCCCGTCGGCGACCCGCTGTACGGCCTCGGCAGCGCCCTCCAGGGGGACCCGCCCGCCGATCAGCGGCTTGATGACGCCCTGGGCGGCGAGCTTGGTCAGCTCCTCGTGGCAGGCGTCGATCGAGGCCGGGTCCTTGGTGTTGTAGAGGCCCCAGTGCAGGCCCAGCACGGAGTAGTTCTTCACCAGGGCGTGGTTGAGGGCGGGGCTGGGGATGGCGCCGCTCGCAAAGCCGACCACCACGATCCTGCCCTCGAAGGCGATGCATTTGACGGACTTGGCGTAGGCGTCGCCGCCGACCGGGTCGTAGACCACATCGGCGCCGCGCCCGCCGGTGGCCTGCTTGACCTCGGCGATGATGTCGTCCGCGCGTCGGTCGAGGACGAGGTCACAGCCCAGTTCCCGGGCGGTACGGACCTTGTCCGCGCCGCCCACCACGCCGATGACCTGCGCGCCCGCCGCCTTGCCGAGCTGCACGGCGGCGCTGCCGACGCCACCGGCCGCGGCGTGCACCAGCAGGGTCTCGCCCGCCTGGAGCCGGGCCCGGCGGTGCAGCCCGAACCAGCCGGTCTGGTAGCCGATGTGCAGGGCCGCGGCCTCGGCGTCGTCGAGGGCTTCGGGGGCGGGCCGCACGGTCCGGGCGTCGACGACCGCGAGCTCGGCGAACCCGCCGTCGGGCAGCGGCGGCTGGGCCAGCACCCGCTGCCCGATCTCGCCGGCCGCGCCCTCACCCACGGCCAGCACCTCGCCGCAGATCTCCACGCCCGGCGTGAACGGCAGCGGCGGGCGTACCTGGTACTGGCCGCGGCACAGCAGCGCGTCGGGGAAGTTGACGTTGGCAGCCCGTACGCGCAGCAGCAGCTGCCCGGGACCTGCCTGGGGGTCCGGCACCTCTTCCAGCCGCATCACCTCACGCGGCTCGCCGTTCGCGGTTACGCGCCATGCCTTCACCTGGTGCCTCCACAGACCTCGGATGTGCGGGTACGACGGCACACCGGCCCCCTTGCCGCCGCGAGCGACATACTAAGCGGTCGGTATCCCGCAGGGAACAGTTTCCGGCGGTCCGGCAGCCAGGCGGCGCGGACGGACCCGGATACGCGGCACCGCACACGCGGACCCCGGTACCGGCAGGATCAGGCTCCCCGCCGTCCGATGACCGAGACCGGGCCGCATCGACTCACCAGACATCGGCGCACCGGCCGGGCCGGGGGACTTTCTGCGCACCCGCCGCGCCCCCGGACTGCGCCGCGAGGAACTCACCCAGCCGGCCGGGGTCAGCGTCGCGCACCACTCCCGGCCCGAGCAGGGGCAGCGGCAGCGGCAGCGGCAGCGGCAGCGGCAGCGGCAGCGGCAGCGGCAGCGGCAGCGGCAGGGCCACAACGCCTCTGAGGGGGCGCTGGAGGCTCCCCCCATTGCCCCCGCGCCGCGGGCCGCCGCGGGACGGCGCCCGGACGACCCGCAACTGGCCCTGCTGGTAGGCAAGTTTACGATAAAGAGCACCGAGTTCGCCGCCCTGTGGCCGCGGCACGGCGTGCGCAACTGCCCCTTCGGCACCCAGCGCTTCCACCATCCGCTGGTGGGCGACCGCCCTCCGAGGCGGCGCTGCGGCTACTGGCCGCGGAGCGCGCCCCAGACGTCCGGGTCCTCGAATCCGAGCGCCCACAGGCCGGTGCCCTGTACCCCGTACTTCCGCAGCAGCGGCAGCTGCTCGGCCACGCCGTGGGCGTCCTGGTACCAGACCTCGTGCTCCGTGCCGTTCTTGCGGTAGGTGAAGTGCGGGGTGCCCGACGCCGCGTCGAAGTGGTAGTCGGCGCCGGTCTGCTTGCGCAGTGAGTCGGCTTCCTTCCAGGTCAGATGGCCGGCCCGGCCCTTGGCTCCCTTGGCCCAGTCCCAGCCGTAGCCGGGGAAGGCCACCTCGATCTTGTTCCGGGGGATGGTGTCGGTGGCGTACCGCAGGAATTGCTCGTACCAGCCCTTGGAGGACAGCGGACCGGCCTCGCCACCGGACCAGTGCAGGTCGTAGCCCATGATCCGGACCCGGTCGGCGACCTTGCCCAGGTGCCGGTAGTCGTAGACGTCGCCGCGGACCTGGGCCAGGACGGTGACCACGCACTCCTTGCCGCGCGCGTGCAGCCGGGCGCACAGATCGCGGGTGAGCAGGTTGAATCCGGCCCGCACCCGCTCGCGGGTGGCCCGGTTGCCGGTGGCCGCCATCATCTCGTAGTCCAGGTCGACCCCGTCGTACGAGCGGCTGCCCGCCATCTCCAGCAGGGCGTCGACATGCGCGGCCCGGCGCCTCGGATCCTGTATCACCTCGGCCATCTCGGCGGCGCCCGGCGTCTCGGTCACGGTGGGCACCACTCTGATCCCGGCGCGGTGCAGCCCGTCGATGACCCCCTCGTTTCCCGCGCCGTCGTGCCCCTTGACCCGGTCGGCCGAGGCCTCGAACCAGAAGGGGCTGACGGTGTGCAGCTGGTCGGCGTGCTCCAGCGCGTCCTGGTAGGCGGCCTCGGTGTCGCCCCAGTACGGCAGCCAGGCCGAGCCGGTGCGCCGGTCGGTGGCCAGTTCGACGCCCGCCTCGGTCCCCGGCGACGCCGCCGCGGCGGCCACCGGCACGAGCGGTCCGGCGAGCGCCACCGCGGTCAGCAGAAGCGCGATCCCGGGGCGGCCCCGGGCGGCTGATACATGGTCCATGTCCCGAGCTTCACCCGGCGCCGCGCCTGGCGCCCCGTCAGCTGAGCCGAACGGAGGCGCACTGTGCCGTACGGGTGGCCGTTCTGATGGTGTGTGAGATCCGCCGTCGTCCCGGCGGCCACTCCCCCGGTCTTCTGTCGCAAAGTGCTCGCGCGTCCGTCCCGGCCCATGGCAGCATCTCGGGGGCGGTTGGTAACACACCGTCGGCGGTCGGACACGTACGGGGGCTGAGCAGAGTGCCGGAGCGCAGCGTTGAGGTTCAGGGGGTCGAGGCGCTGTGTCACGAGTGCCGGGCGGTGGTGCAGGACGAGTCGGCGCCCGCCGTGCCCGGCCTTCCGGTGATCGTCGCGCTGGGGCCCCGGGGCAGCGGCAAGAGCACCCTGCTGCAGCGCCTCGGCCGGCAGGCGGCCAACCGTCCGCACGCGCTCTACAACTTCGGTTCCACTTCGGGGCCGCGCCGCCCGCACGAGGTGGCCGGACGCCTGGCGTACGGCCTCTCCCAGCGCATCCGGCACCAGCCGGCGCTGCTGTTCCCGCGGCTGACCCTGGGCCTGTTCGCCGTCGCTCCCGAGCTGTCCCTGGATACCACGGACCGCAGGCGGGCCCGGCAGCAGCTGCGCCAGGCGCTGCGGGGGCCGGCCACGCAGCCGAGCCCGGCGGCCGATCACCTCACCGGCGTCGCCGAAGCGCTCAAGGACCTCAACCTGGTCGCGATCCCGGGCATCAGCCTGCTGGCCGGCCTGATCCGGCAGCCCCCACGGCTGCCCGCCGCCGTCACCCGGCACACCGAGTTCGCCTGGTACGCGGACCGGCGGCGCTCGGCCCTGGAGGCCCTGATCGACCTGAACCTGGACGCCAAGGACGAGGCGCAGCAGGCGGCGGTGGACCGGCTGCTGTGCCAGGCGTTCCTCGCGGATCTGCGGGGTGAGTACGCGCGCCGGGAACGCGACCGCAACTGTCTGGTGCTGCTGGACAACATCGATGCGGAGGGGGGCCGGGAGTTCCTGGATCTCCTGGGGCACCTGCGGCAGGAGAGCGGCGCGAGCGATCCGCTGCTGGTCGTCGCCACGGCGTCGGATGCGCCGGAGGTGCGCGTCCGGCCGGCGCAGCGGGCGAGTCGTGCCGACTGGGTGCGCCATGCCCCTGCGTCACCACACGCCCCCCGGCGGAGCTGGTACCACGTACGGCTGCGGGACCTGACCGCAGCGGAAACCCAGAAGCTCGGCGCCGACCTGGCCGTGTTCGCGCCCCAAGCGCCCTTGCTCATCCAGTCTTTGACACAGGGTCATCAGTGGAGCGTGCGGCATCTTCTGGATGCCGCTGCCGGGTTGCCGGACCACGACGGCGACTCCACTGCCCGGCTGCGGGGCATGGTGACCGGGCCCGGGGAGCCGGACCGGACCGTGCTGGACCATCTGCTGGCCGGCCTGACCGACGCGGAGAAGGAGCCGCTGATCACTGCCGCCGCCGCCCGGGAGCCCGAGACCGTCGTCGACGCCGGTCTCATCGACGCGGACGCCTACGACACGCTGATGGGCGGCTTCGGCATCAGGCTGTGGCTGACCGACCCCGCCCCGCAGGACGCGGCCGCCCGTGGCGGCCAGGTCCCGGACCACCCCGACGGCCGCCGGCCGCCCCCGCCCGCCTCCCGGCCCGCACTGCACCCATGGCTGCGTCTGCTGCTGCTCCAGGAACTGGCCCGCCGGCCGGGCCGCTGGAGTCAGGTACACGGCGACCTCAAGACCTGGCACCGGGCCAACGCGCGCGACGAGCGCCGCATCGACGAGCTTTACCACACCCTCGCCCTCGGCGAATTGGACGCCGTGGTCGCCCATCTCGCCCGTCGGCTGGCCCAACTCGGCGACACCGACGCCTGGTTGTACGAGCTGTACGCGATCACCGCCGCGCCGCTGCACCGGCCGGTGGAGCCCGAGCGGTCCGCCGCACTGCGGACGGACGCCCTCGCGCAGGAGCTGGCGCCGGAGTCGTTCGGCGCGCACCGGGCGCTGACCATGCTGGTGGCGGCGCTGTGGCTGGCGTCCGATCCCCGCAACCGGCTGCCCGCCGCGCGGCCCGAACTCCACTCCACCATCGGCTCGATGTTCCGCGAGCTGGCCATGAAGGCCACCCCCGCCAGGGTGGACCTGCGCCATGAAGCGGAGAAATACGTGGCACATTCCGCGACCCGCCCCTACCGATAGGAGCCGGAGCATGCACGCCCCCGATGGCCCCATAGATCCGCTCGATCCCCTGACACCGTGGTACCGGACCCGAAAGGGAATGACGGCCATCGTCGCGGTGGCAGCGCTGTGCGCCGCCGGTCTCGCCTGCCTCTTCTGGCCGTCGCCGCCGGACAATTCCTGCGGAGGGGGCGCGCCGGGTCTGCACTGGGCGGGTTCCGGAGCGGACCGCGAATGCATCGGCCTCACCAATGAGACGGCCTACGCCGCCGATCCCCGGCTGAAGAGCATCACCGAGAAGATCGCCGCCGAGAACCGCCGGGTGCGCGACCAGTGGGAGCATCCCGGAAAGGGCAAGAGCCCGGTCCATTACGTCAAGGTCGGGCTCTTGACCCCGATGTCGGAGAGCGACACCAGCGCCCTGCCCATCGGGGAGATCAAGACCAGCCTGGAAGGCGCCTATATCGCGCAGTGCCGGGCGAATTCCTGTCCCGGGCTGTCGCAGAACAATGCGATCGGCGTCGGCGGGACGACCACACCGCAGATCCAGCTGGTCATCGCCAACGAAGGGCGCGGCGAAAACCATTGGAAGCCGGTCGTGGACCAGTTGAAGGACCTGACGGGCGGCGAACACCCGCTGGTCGCCGTCACCGGCATGGGCATCAGCATCGAGGAAACGCGGAAGGCCGCCGTCGAACTCTCGCGCCACAACATCCCGTCGATCGGCGCCGTCCTGACGGCGACCGACCTCAATGCCGAGCGGCTTTTCAAGGTGTCCCCGTCCAACACCGAATACGCCAAGGCCCTTCGGCAATACGTCGACAGGGATTCGACGCTCTCCCGAGGTCGCGGGTACCTGGTGTTCGACAGCCGCCCGGACAATTACGTGCGCACCCTGCGCCAGGCGTTCGACGCCACGTTCAAGGGATATATCGGCGATCGCCGTACCTCGTTCGTCGGCGCCACGGGAAACAAGCCGGCCGGAACTCCCCGGATCTTCACCAATGCCCTGAACAACATCTGCCAGACCAAGGCCGACATGATTTTGTATGCCGGCCGTGACCGCGACCTCGGGTCATTCCTCACCGCCCTCGCCGGCGGCCAGTGCGACAAGAAGAGGCCCCTCACCGTGCTGACCGGTGCGACCGGCGCATTCCAGCAGGCCAAGGGCCGCGAGGGCCTGCTCGTCAAGCACCGGATCACGCTCCTGGACGTCTCCGCGACGAGCCCCGCGCTCTGGCTCAAGGGCCGGCATGCACCGCCGGGATTCAAGCCGTTCCACGACAGCCTGAAGGACCTCGGCTTCCACGAAGCGATTCTCGACGACGGCTACGCGATCATGCATCACGACGCCGTACTGACCGCGGTGTGGGCCACCCGCAACGTCACCGGCCAGACCGGCAAGACCACCCCGGACGTCCACGACGTCCACAACGAGATCACCAACCTGAACCACACCACCACCGTGCCCGCCGCCAGTGGCCGGCTCAGCTTCGACGACGCCTCCAACGGCTGGCCGCACGGCAAGCCCATCCCCCTGATCCGGATCCCGCATCCACTGGATGACCCGGCGCCGCCGTACCGGACGCCGTAGGGGCGTCGTCACGGTCCGGCCCGGTGCCCCCAGGGCCGGAGCCGGCCCGGCCAGGTCACCCAGCGCAGCGTGTCGGCCTCCTCCGGCGGCAGCAGGCCCGCGCCGATGCGCGCGGCCCGGCCCGCCTGTTGACCGGCGATCCGGTAGCCGAATTCGGACGAGTCCACCTCGTGGTAGTGGCCGTCCTTGAGCAGTACGGCGGCCGCCACCCCGTCCAGCCCCTCCAGCAGGCCGACGCGCAGCGCCGGGAGGTACTCCGGGGGCAGCCGCGCCGCGGGCACGGCGTTGAGCAGCTCCAGCCCACCGTCCGGGCCGGGCGGTGCGAAGTCTGCGTCGATGTGGGCGTACGGACCGCAGGAGCCGACGTTCATCCGCACGCGGACACGTACATCGGGCACAGGAACGGGGAGGCCGGTCATGGGCGTCACCGTAAGGGGGCCATCGATCGGGCGGCGAGCGCTTTTGGCGCGGGGCGCCCCGGCGTGGGAATCCCGGCGTCGGCCGGGCCTCAGGGCAGGGTGACCACGATCCGGCCGGATTCGATCCCCTGGGCGAGCGAGAGGCGATCGTGCGCGAGGTCGGTGCAGGTCGCGGTGTCCATGCGGAGCCGGAGGTCGGGGCGCTCGGCGGGGCCGTCGGCGTAGCGGGGGCCGTCGGCGTCGGTCAGCAGGACATGGAACTCGCCCCCGTCGAGGGCGATGTCGACCACGTCGACGTCCCGCGCGAAGTGGTCGCCGAGCCGGGTGATGAGCGGGAGGGCGAACCAGTGGGCGCGGACCGCGTCCGTGGGGCGCTTCTCGTCCAGGGCGGGGGCGCCCCAGTCGGCGAGGGCGGTGAGCGCGGGGAGCAGGGCGCGGCCGCGGGCGGTGAGTTCGTAGACGAAGGCGGCGCCGGGCGGGGCGAGCCGGCGGCGGGTGACCAGGGCGTCGCGTTCCATGTCCTTGAGGCGGGAGGCGAGCATGTCCGTACTGACGCCGGGCAGGTCGGCGTGCAGGTCGGTGTAGCGCCGGACGCCGCCCAGCAGTTCTCGGACGATCAGGAGCGTCCAGCGGTCACCGACGGTGTCCAGGGCACGGGCGAGGGCGCAGTACTGGTCATAACTTCGGCGCGGCATGGCATCAGCATAGCCAGAAGTTGGACTTTCCAAGTCTCCGCTTGGTAAAACCAAGTAGGCACGTACGGTGTTACCAGTGACGAGTGCTGCCGCGCCGCGCGGTGAGCGAGGAACCAGGAGGCCGCCGCATGCAGTTCAAGCAGTCCAGCAAGATGTCCGACGTCTGCTACGAGATCCGCGGGCCGGTGATCGAGCATGCGGACGCGCTGGAGGAGGCGGGCCACAGCGTCCTGCGCCTCAACACCGGCAATCCGGCACTGTTCGGCTTCGAGTGCCCCGAGGAGATCCTGCAGGACATGATCCGCAATCTCTCCCGGGCGCATGGCTATACGGAGTCCCGCGGCATCCTCTCCGCCCGGCGCGCGGTGGCCCAGCGCTATCAGGAGGCCGGACTGCCGGATGTCGATGTCGACGACGTCTACCTCGGCAACGGCGTCTCCGAACTCGTCTCGATGGCGGTGCAGGCCCTCCTCAACGACGGCGACGAGGTGCTGATCCCCGCCCCGGACTTCCCCCTCTGGACCGCGGTCACCACCCTCGCCGGCGGCAAGGCCGTGCACTACCTCTGCGACGAGTCCGCGGACTGGCTGCCGGACCTCGACGACCTCGCTTCGAAGATCACCGACCGGACCCGGGCGCTGGTCATCATCAACCCCAACAACCCCACCGGCGCGGTCTATCCACGCGAGGTGCTGGAGGGCATGCTCGATCTCGCCCGCCGCCACCAGCTGATGGTGTTCGCCGACGAGGTCTACGACCGGATCCTCTACGACGACGAGGTCCACCACCACGCCGCCGTACTCGCCCCCGACCTGGTCTGCCTGACCTTCTGCGGCCTGTCCAAGACCTACCGCGTCGCGGGCTTCCGCTCCGGCTGGCTGGTCGTCTCCGGCCCCAAGGAGCATGCCGCGGACTATCTCGAGGGCCTGGGCACCCTCGCCTCCATGCGGCTGTGCCCGAACGCCCCCGCGCAGTACGCCATCCAGGCGGCGCTCGGCGGCCGCCAGAGCATTCGGGACCTCGTCCTGCCGGGCGGCCGACTGCGCGAACAGCGCGATGTGGCCTGGGAACGGCTGAACGAGATCCCTGGCGTCTCCTGCGTCAAACCCAGGGGCGCGCTGTACGCCTTCCCCCGCCTGGACCCCGCCGTCCACAAGATCCACGACGACGAGAAGTTCGTCCTGGATCTGCTGCTGCGCGAGAAGATCCAGGTCGTCCAGGGCACCGGCTTCAACTGGCCCCGCCCCGACCACTTCCGCATCCTCACCCTCCCGCACGCCGACGACCTCGATGCCGCCATCAGCCGGATCGGGCGGTTCCTGGCGGGCTATCGGCAGTGACCGAGCGGCACCGGCTCACCAGTACGCCTGGTCGGTCCACGCCTCGAAGCCGGCGGACTCGACCGGGTCGTCGTCCTCGTCCAAACCGGCCAGGCCCTCGGTCGCGAAGGTGCCGCGCTGCCAGGCGAGAAGGGTGTCGATCAGGCCGCCGCCCCAGGGTTGCCCCTGGTCGGCGTGGCGGGGCCAGACGATCAGCGGCCAGGCGTCGGGGTCGTCCCCCTCGGTGAGCCAGCCGATCTCGTCGCCGTCGATGGAGTTGGCGAACGGGAGGAAACCGCCGGGCTCGGGCCACATGCCGAGCGGGTGCCACTCCGGGAAGTCCTCCTTGAGGCTCCGGTAGGCGTTCACCGTCTCCTCGACATGATGCAGAAAGCGCCGCTCCCCGGTGCGCAGCGGGGTGAGGAAGCGCAGCCATGTGCTCCAGCAGCCCGCGCCGTAGCGCTCCATGAGGGTCACGTACTCGCTCGGCAGCCGGGTGCCCAGTTCGGCGAAGAGGGCCTCCCAGGTGCCGCCGCCCAGGTAGGGGGCCTCGGGCGGCGGGGAGAGGAGGCGCAGGGCGTCCAGGCCGGTGCCGGTCTCCAGGGCGATCCGGCGCTCCGCGTCGGTGAGCCGGGGGGCGGTGGGCTCGGGCGGGGTCCAGGGCGCGGCGGTCTCCAGGAAGGCGGTGCGGGCGGCACTGCCGGGGAGCGGGCCGAGCAACGGGCCGGGCGGGGAGGGAAGTTCCCACGTGTCGCGGACGGTGTGGCGGAGGTACTGGGTAAGGGTGAGGTCGTAGCGGTGCCACTGTTCCAGGCCGCGGCGGCGGCCGGAGCCCCCGTGGCGTACGACGACCGTCCACGCGTTGGGGTCCGCGGAGGCCGAGACGTCCCAGAACAGGATGTCGCCGCCACGTGTACAGCCCCAGGCCAGCAGTCCGCCCGGGTCCGGGTGGACGGCCGGGCCCCGGCCCTCCGGGTGAGCGCGGGCCTCGATGCGAGACGAGCGGTGGGTGTCGCGGAGCCAGTCCCCGTAGTCGAACCACTTCTCCTCGACGCAGGGGACGTGAATCCAGAGGTACTCGCCGAAGTCCACCGGCCCATACGTATCGGCCAGCCTCTTGTAGTCGTCCGGCAGGGTCAGCCCCAGCCATTTCTCGACCGCCGGCCAGTCGACGGGGACCGGCCGGGGCGGACGCTCCGGGTGCGGGACGAGGAAGCCGGCGATGTCGACGTGATCCATCGCCTCACCCTAACGGGCGTACCGGTCACGAATCGTTGCCGCCCGCCCACTGCCGCGACGGGCGCCCGGCAGCCGGCCTCCAGGTGGCCGACGCGCCCTTGAGCACAGGGCGCACAGCCGCTTAGGTGGAGAGCGGTAATGCTGCCGCCGCCCCGGAGGGGAGTAGCCCGCGATGCCCGTACGACCTGCGGTAACGGAAGCGGAACTCGAAGCTCACCTGCGCGGAATATGTTTCAAGACGGGCCCGCCACAGCGCATCGGGGTCGAGATCGAATGGCTGGTCCACGACGCGCGCAACCCCCGATGTCCGGTCGAACCGTCCCGGTGGCACTCCGCAGCCACCGCCCTGCGCGCGCTTCCCCTCACCTCCCTTCTGACCTTCGAACCCGGCGGCCAGCTGGAGCTCAGCTCGCTCCCCGCCACCTCTCTCACCGCCTGCATCGACGCCGTCGCGGCCGATCTGGCGCTGGTGCGTCCCGCGATGCGTGCCATGGGCCTGGGCATGGCGGGACACGGTCACAATCCCTGGCACGCCCCGCAGCGCGTGCTGGTCGGCGATCCCCGCTACGACGCCATGGAGGCGTATTTCGACCGCTGGGGCGCCGCCGGCCGGTCCATGATGTGCGGCACCGCGTCCGTCCAGGTCTGTGTGGACGCCGGGTACGAGGAGCCCGGCCCGCTCGGATACGGCCGCCGCTGGCTGCTGGCGCATCTGCTGGGCGCGGTGCTGACCGCGGCCTTCGCCAATTCGCCGACCAGCGAGGGCTGCCCGACGGGCTATCGCACCACCCGCCAGGTGGTGTGGTCCCAGCTCGACCCGGGCCGCACCCTCGCCCCGCCCCAGGAGGCGGACCTGCGGGCCGCCTGGGCGCGGTACGTCCTGGACGCCCCCGTGATGTGCGTACGGTCCGAGGACGGCCCCTGGGGTGCGCCGCCGGGGCTGACCTTCCGTGAATGGGTCCGCACGGGCGGTCCCAGACCCCCGACCCAGGAGGATCTCGACTACCACCTCACCACCCTCTTCCCGCCGGTCCGGCCGCGCGGCCATCTGGAACTGCGCATGATCGACGCGCAGGCGGGCGACGGCGGGTGGATCGTGCCGCTGGCCGTGACGGCCGCGCTGTTCGACGACCCGGAGGCCACGGAGACCGCCTATCGCATCGTCAAACCCCTTGCGGAGACGGCCGGTTCGCGTCCGGCGCCGCGCAATCCGCTGTGGCGGCGGGCGGCCCGCGGGGCGCTGACCGACCCCGAGCTGCACGCCGCGGCGGTGGCCTGCTTCGCCGCCGCGCAGGAAGCGCTGCCCCGGCTCGGCGCCTCCCCCGGCGTGATCGCGGCCGTCGCGGACTTCTCCGAGCGCTACGTGGCCCGCGGCCGCTGCCCCGCCGACGACCATCTCGACGCCCTGTACGCCGCGGAGGCGGACCTCGTGTACCCCCCCGACCCCGCGGACCTCACCGACCCCGCGGTCTCCCCCGAGCGCCCGGCCGGCGGCCTCACCCTTGGGAAGGACAGCCAGTGACCATAGAGCCCACCGACCCCCTCGATCCCGAGGCGCTGCGCGAGCGCGCGGCCTCGGCGCTGCTCGCCGCCCGCGACCGCACCCACCTGCTGACCACCTGCGTAGAGGAACCCGAGCTCGTCGCCCAGCACTCCCCGCTCATGTCACCGCTGGTCTGGGACCTGGCGCACATAGGCAACCAGGAGGAGCAGTGGCTGCTGCGCACCGTCGGCGGCCGCGACGCGCTGCGCCCGGACATCGATTCCGTCTACGACGCCTTCGAGCATCCGCGCGCCGCGCGCCCGTCACTGCCGCTGCTGACGCCCGCCGAGGCGCACTCCTATGTGGCCGAGGTGCGCGGCCGGGTGCTGGACATCCTGGAGGCCAGCCCGCTGCGCGGCGGTCCGCTGCTCGACGCCGGCTTCGCCTTCGGAATGATCGCGCAGCATGAACAGCAGCACGACGAGACAATGCTGATCACCCATCAGCTACGGGGCGGGGACGCCGTGCTCGGCGCGGCGGATCCGTTGCCGGCACCTCCCGGCATCCTCCCCTCCGAAGTCCTCGTCCCCGGCGGGCCGTTCACCATGGGCACCTCCACCGAGCCCTGGGCGCTGGACAACGAACGCCCCGCCCACCGCCGCCTCGTGCCGCCCTTCCTGATCGACACCACGCCGGTCAGCAACGGTGCCTACCAGCGCTTCATCGAGGACGGCGGCTACGACGAGCCCCTCTGGTGGACCGAGGAGGGCTGGGCCCACGTACGCGAGCACAGGCTCCGCGCGCCGCTGTTCTGGAAGCGGGACGGCGGGCAGTGGCTGCGCCGCCGGTTCGGGGTCACCGAGCCGGTACCGCCGGACGAGCCGGTGCTGCATGTCAGCTGGTACGAGGCGGATGCGTATGCGCGCTGGGCGGGGCGACGGCTGCCGACGGAGCCCGAGTGGGAGAAGGCCGCCCGCCACGATCCGGCCACCGGGCGGGCGATGCGCTACCCATGGGGCGACGAGGACCCGGCCCCGGAGCACGCCAACCTCGGCCAGCGGCACCTGCGGCCCGCCCCCGTCGGCAGCTACCCGGAGGGCGAATCCCCTTTCGGCATCCGGCAGTTGATCGGCGACGTGTGGGAGTGGACGGCCAGCGACTTCCTGCCGTATCCGGGCTTCGCCGCCTTCCCCTACCGGGAGTACTCGGAGGTGTTCTTCGGCGACCGGTACAAGGTGCTGCGCGGCGGGTCGTTCGCGGTCGGTCCGGTCGCCTGCCGGGGCACGTTCCGCAACTGGGACCTGCCGGTCCGGCGGCAGATCTTCTCCGGATTCCGTACGGCCCGCGACGCCGAGCACACGGCGGGCGCGTGAGCGCCGCGGGCGGCCGCACGAGGCGGAGGCGGTGCGGGGGCTGATGTGCCGTCATCTTGCGTATCTCGGACCGGAGATACCCTTCGGACAGGTGGTGCTGGCCCCGCCACAGGGCCTGTACCGGCAGTCGTGGGCGCCGCTCCGGCAGCTGAACGGGACGGTCAACGCGGACGGCTTCGGGGTCGGCTGGTATGCGCCGGGTGACCCGGTACCCGCCCGGTACCGCCGGGCCGGGCCAATCTGGGCCGACGATCTGCTGCCCGATCTGGGGCGGGTGGTGCGCACCGGTGCGCTGCTCGCCGCCGTACGGGATGCCACCGAGGCGGGGGCGGACGCCGAGGCCGCGGCGGCGCCGTTCGCGGCCGGGCGGTATCTGTTCAGCCACAACGGCGCGGTGCTCGGCTGGCCGGACTCGCTCGCCCCCCTGGCCGCCCGGCTCCCGCCGGTGGAGCTGCTCCGGCTGCAGGCCCGCTGCGACGCGGCGTTTCTGTTCGCGCTGGTCCAGCACCGGCTGGCAAACGGGCACGACCTGGGCGAGGCGCTGGCCGGCACCGTCACCGCCGTCGCCGGGGCCGCCCCCGGCTCCCGGCTGAACCTCCTGCTCACCGATGGCACCACCATCGCCGCCACCACCTGGGGCGACACCCTCTTCCACCTGCCCCTCCCCGGAGGCGGCACCGTCGTAGCCTCCGAGCCCTACGACGACGCACCCCAGTGGACCGAGGTCCCCGACCGCACCCTGGTGCGCGCCACTCGTACCGACGTCCACCTCACCCCGCTCAAGGAGCCCGCCGCGTGAGCCCCCTCAGCATCACCCGCACCCTCCCTGCCGACGCCACCTCGGCCGCGCTGCGCGCCGATGTCACCCAGGGTCTGACCCGTACACCCAAACAGCTGCCGCCCAAGTGGTTCTACGACACGCGCGGCAGCGACCTCTTCGAGGAGATCACCAAGCTGCCCGAGTACTACCCGACGCGCGCGGAGCGGGAGATCCTGCTCACCCGTGCCGCCCAGATCGCCGCGGCCACCGGCGCCCGCACCCTGATCGAGCTGGGCTCCGGCTCGTCCGACAAGACCCGTCACCTCATCGGCGCACTCACCGGCCTGCACACCTACATCCCGGTCGACGTCAGCGAATCCGCCCTGGCCGCGGCGGGCGAGGCACTGCTCGCCGAGCACCCCGGCCTGACCGTGCACGCCCTGGTCGCCGACTTCCAGCAGGGCCTCACCCTCCCCGAGGCGCCCGGCCCACGGCTGCTCGCCTTCCTCGGCGGCACCATCGGCAATCTGCTCCCCGAAGAGCGGGCCGCCTTCCTCCGCTCGGTGCACGGCCTGCTCTCGCCGGGCGACGCCCTGCTGCTCGGCACCGACCTGGTCAAGGACGAGGCCACCCTGGTCGCGGCCTATGACGACGCACAGGGCGTGACGGCCGAGTTCAACAAGAACGTGCTGCATGTCATCAACCGCGAGCTGGGCGGCGACTTCGACCCGGAGGTGTTCGACCATGTCGCCCTGTGGAACGCCGAGCACGAGTGGATCGAGATGCGGCTACGGGCCCGCAAGGAGCTGACCGTCAAGATCCCCGGAGTGGACCTGGCGGTGCCCTTCACCGAGGGGGAGGAGGTCCGCACCGAGGTCTCCGCCAAGTTCCGCGAGGACGGCGTACGGGCCGAACTCGCCGCGGCCGGACTGGAGTTGAGCCAGTGGTGGACGGACGGCGCGGGGCGGTTCGCGCTGTCGCTGGCGGTCCGCGGCTGATTTCGGGGTCCCGTATCCCGCCACCCGTGTGGTTCGATGCCTCGGTCACACGTTCGTACCGGGGCGCCGTACGGCGCGCAGCATCGAGGGCTGGGGTGGCGGGATGGGGCTGGATCGGCGGGGATTCCTCAGGGGTGCGGCCGGGCTGTCGGCGGCAGGGGTGCTGGCGGGTGTCGGCGGCGCGCAGTTCACGGCCGCCGCGGCCGGGCGCGCCTCCGTACCGTCCGCTGCCTCCGTACCGTCCGCTGCCTCCGTACCGTCCCGGGCCTCCGTCCAGGACTGGATGTCGGCCCTCGCCGATGCGACGCCCGTCCCACGGCTGACGATCCCGGGGACGCACGACTCCGGAGCCCGTATCGGCGGGCCCTGGGTCGCCTGCCAGAACACCTCCGTCGACGCCCAACTGGCAAGCGGCATCCGCTTCTTGGACGTCCGCTGCCGGGCCGTCGACAACGTCTTCGCCATCCATCACGGCGCCTTCTACCAGGAGCTGATGTTCGGCGATGTGCTCAACGCCTGCCGGGCGTTCTTGCAGGCGCACCCGTCCGAGACCGTCCTGATGCGGGTCAAGCAGGAGTACTCCGAGGTCCCCGCCGAAGAATTCCGCCGCATCTTCGACATCTATCTCGACGACAAGGGCTATCGGCCGCTGTTCCGCCTCGAGGGCGATCTGCCGTCACTCGGCCAGGCCCGTGGCAGGGTCGTCCTGCTCGCGGACGCGGACGGGATGCCGGGCGTACGGTACGCCGATCCGCAGCTCTTCGACATCCAGGACGACTACACGGCCGAGCCGTTCGCCAAGTGGCCGAAGGTCGAGGCCCAGTTCCGCAAGGCGGCCGGCGCACCCGGCAAGCTGTACGTCAACTACGTCAGCACCGCCGCCCTGCTGCCGCCCCGCTCGAATGCCGACCGCCTAAACCCGCAGGTCAAGAGCCTGCTGACGGGGTCGGAGGCGAGCGGCTGGAGAGGGCTCGGCATCGTCGCGATGGATTTCCCGAACGAGGCCGGGCTGGCGCAGACGCTGATCGCGCACAATCCGGCGGGCGTGTGGCCGGGGGCGCCCTCGGCGTCCCGCCCGGCACACCCGCCCGCCTGAGGTCCCGTCGTGGCTTCGCGCCCCGCCGGGCCGCCATGCCGCAGACTGATCCACATCTCTGGATGACTGGTTCCGGCGCCGCGCTGTCCGTACGACGGGGTGGCGCCGGCTGATGTGGCGAGGCGGCGGCTGGTGGAGACGGGCGAGGGCGGGCGAACGGCGACGGAGGAGCTGCCGCGCGCTGCGGGGGCGGCCGGGCGCGCACACGGCCGGGGTGGCGCCGCGCTGCGGGTGGGGGTGGCGGTGCTGCTGACCACGCTGGTGGCGGGCGGGGCGGCACTGGTGCTGTGCTCCGCGCCGCGCGATCCGTATCTGGCGGACGGGGACGCGGCCACGGGCCGCTACCTCCCCCCGTACCGGGCGGGGGACGCGGCCGCGGCCACGGTGCTCGCCGGACCGTACCGGGAGCGGCCGGGACCGCCGGTTGCGGCGTCGGCCGACCGCGCCGGCACGCCGTCCCCGCCGCCGGCCTCCCGCCCCCTGTCCGCCACGCCGACGGCCCCCTCGCCACCGGTCGGCGCGCTCTTCTCCCCCGGCGATGACGGCGATCCGACCCACCACTGCACGGCGAGCGTGGTGCACTCCCCCGCGGGCGACCTCATCGTCACCGCCGCGCACTGCGTCCACGACGGCGGCTTCCGCACCCGCCTGGTGTTCGCACCCGGACTGCACGACGGCATCGCTCCGTACGGCCTGTGGGTGCCCACCCGGGTCGATGTCGACCCCCGCTGGATCGGCGACCGGGACCCCGACCGCGATGTGGCCTTCCTACGGGTCCGCAGGGCCGGGCGGGCGGCCGACGACCGCACCCTCGAGGAGGTGACCGGCGCCGAGCGCATCCGCTTCCGCGCGCCCACCGGCCACCCGGCCCAGCTGACCGGCTACCCCGACGACCGGGACGCCCCCCTCGGCTGCCGCCACACCGCGGACGCCCAGAGCCCGACCCAACTCCGCTTCGCCTGCCCGGGTTTCCCGAACGGGACGAGCGGCGGGCCGATGCTGACGGACGTGAACCCGGCCACCGGCACCGGCACGCTCATCGGCGTGATCGGCGGCCAGGACGAGGGCGGCGACGACGCCACGTCGTACAGCAGCCGCTTCGACGCGGACATGGAGAGGCTCTACCGGCGCGCGGTGTCGTAGCCGGTGCGCGCCGGCAGCCCCGGCCGTACGGCGGGTTCATGCGCCCCGCGGCACCACCGTCTTCAGAACCGACGGCAGCGGGTACCAGTCGGCGGTGGCGAAACTCGCGTGGGCGGCGGCGAGTTGACCGACGCGGGCCAGCGCCTCGGCCTCTGTGGGGTGGGTGCCGTCGATCTCCGGGGGCACCTTGTGGGCGTCGGTCATGATGAGGAGGTAGTGGCGGGTGTCGTACCAGGCGGTGTCGATGGTGCCGTTCAGGTAGGTCGCGGCGTCGCCGTCGAAGACCACGAACCAGGGGCGCAGCGCCGGGTCGGCGTAGCGCTCGCGGGGGTCGCCGGCGGCCGCGCCGTGGACGGCGGGGAAGGCCGTCGACCGGCCCAGTGCGCCCTGTGCGGCGAGGTCGCGGAGGTGGCCGGCGTACTCGACGTCGGTCCACAGCTTGTCGAGCGGGTTGTTCTCCTCGACAGTGCCGGGTATCAGCTCGATCAGGAATTTTCCGGCCAGGGCGGAGCGGGCGGGCCAGCCGCCTGCCCGTACCGCCTCGTCCGGGGTGGCGTGGCCCGCCGTGAGGTCGCCGGGGCCGTAGACCGCGTCGCCGAGCTTCTGCCGTACCAGTGCGTCGAATTCGGCGGGTCCGCGGCCGCCCTTGGCGTTGAAGCCGTCCTTCATCTCTATCTTGACGAGGATGGGGCGGTGGCCGGGGTTGGCGTCGTGCCAGGCCTTCATGTCGGCGAGGCAGGCGCCGAAGTCCTGGTCGCGGTCCTTGGTGCGCAGCTCCGCGGGGGACGTGGCGCCCTCGCAGTTGTTGTTGTTCCCGAGCGGGTTGCTGTGTGCGACCCGCCAGGACCTGCCCAGTCCGTTTGCCCAGACGTCGAGTTCCACCAGCGCCGCACCGGAGTCCAACGCATCGGCGAAGTAGGGATACTTGTCCTTCTCGTAGGCGTTGTGGACGCCCACCGACGTGCTGGTGTCATATGTCGTGGCGGCCGGTTCGGCACCCGCCGGACCGGTCACCGCGATCACCGCCGCCGCGGCGGCCGCGACCGTCCCCACGCACCGCTTCCCGTTCATCTGCCCCGCTTCCGCTGAGTCCGTCAGATCCCCCGCCCGGCCGGTTACCCGGTCGGTCGCCTGGTCGGGCAGCAGCGTACGGGAGTTGGGTACGGGCGCGGCCAGTGGGGCATCAGGGGCCCGGAGAGCCGGGCCCGGACCAACAGTGAAGGATGCGCATGCCCAGAAAGACACCCACCGTCAGCACGCGTGGGACGACCGCTCGTACCGCGCCGCGGAATACGGCGCTGCCGCTCGCGGCGACCGTGCTGACCGGGACGGTCGCGCTCTATATCGCACTCGTCGCCTTCGGGAACATCACCGACTTCGGCACCAATCGGGACTTCGTCCGTCATGTCCTGGCCATGGACACCACGTTCCGGGACCCGGATCTGATGTGGCACGCCATCACCTCGCGCGCGCTGCAGGACGCCGCGTATGTGGGGATCATCGTCTGGGAGGCGGCGGCCGCGGTGGTGCTGGTCGTGGCCACCGCGCTCGGGGTGCTCGGGCTGCGGCGCGGCGATATCGGCCGTGCCCGGTGGACGGCCACCGTGGGGCTGCTGATGCTGCTGGTGCTGTTCGGGGCCGGGTTCATCGCGGTGGGTGGGGAGTGGTTCGCGATGTGGCAGTCGAAGGACTGGAACGGGCTGGAGGCGGCGGCCCGCAACTTCGTGGTTGCCGGGGTGGCGCTGATCGTCGTCCACCTGCCGGGGGCGAAGGATTCCGGCGAGGGCGGGGAGTAGGACCCGCGGCCCCGCCCCGCTCCCCTGCCGTCACCACGCGATGCGGTACCCCGTAAGCCAGTTGCCGGCGCCCGCACCGCCGCGCTCGGCGGGGGACCGGCGCGCCGGGCGGCCCGCCGCATCGACGGACGTGGGCCGGGCCATGCCCGCGCTGGCCGCGACGAGCTTCTCGACCCGCTCCCGGCGCAGCCCGTCGTACGCGGCGAAGGCGCTCCGTGCATCCGGCCGGTCGCGCAGGCAGGTGGCGAGGACGATGCCGTCCTCGATGGCCATCGAGGCGCCCTGGGCGGCGTTGGGGGCGGCGGCGTGGGCGGCGTCGCCGATGACGACCATGGTGTCGGTGTGCCAGGCGGGGGTGCTGGCGATGTCGTAGGAGTGGGCGGCGGTGATGCGGTCGTCGGCGGTGGCGCGGACGAGGGCGGCGGCCGGGGTGCCGTCGCCGGCCAGGAGTGCGGTGAGCCGTTGGCGCCATGCGCCGGGGGGTACGGCGGCCGGGCCGGTGCGGTCCCGTTCCGGGCCGGGGACGCTGGCGAACCACCACACCTCGCCGTCGGGGGCGCGGGTGCAGCCGAAGAACGCCCGCTTGCCGAAGATCATGGTGTAGGCGTCCGGCGCGGGCGCGGCCGTGGCGTCGCGGGTGTAGCCGCAGACGGTGATCCGGCCGGTGTAGCGGGGCCGCGGCGCGGCCGGGTCGATGAGGCCGCGGGTGACGGAGTGCAGGCCGTCCGCGCCGATGAGGATGTCGCCCTCGGCGGTGCTGCCGTCGGCGAACGCGGCGACCACCCGCCTGCCGTGGGCCGACGGTACGCTCTCCGCGCCGATCAGCCGTTTCCCGTGCCGCATGGATATCCCGCGGCGCGCCGCCTCGGCGTGCAGCACATGGTTGAGGGTGGCCCGGCGCAGGGTGCGCGGGCCGAGCTCCGTGCCCCGTTCGGTGCCGGCCAGGCGCCGCTCCCCCAGGTCTTCGCCGCGCTCGCCGATGAAGGTGACACGGTGTGCGGGAAAGGAGTTCGCCACGACCGGGCCGTGCGCGTCGATCAGCCGCAGCGCTGCGAGGCCATTGGCGAAGACGATGAGGAAGGCGCCGACGTCGTCCGCGCCGGCCGGATATGCCTCGTAGATCTCCGCTTCGATGCCCGCCTTCTGCAGGGCCATTGCGGTCACCGCGCCGGCGATGCCGCCGCCGATGATCAGGGCTCGGGTCAGGGATGTGGTCATGCCGTCGGTCCCCCAGTCGGTCCGCCCGTCCGCCCGCCTGCCGGGCGGAACCGGCGCGCGGGTGGTGCGGCCCCGTAGGCCGCACCACCCACCTTGAACCCGGCGCGCCGGGAGAGCCAGGGCCGGTACGCGCGGGGCTCAGCCCGCCGCGTACACATCCTCGATGTAGCGCCCGGCGGCGGTCAGTTCGCGCAGCCAGGCCTCGGATTCCTGGGCCGAGGCGCCCACCGCGGCGCCGTGCAGTTCGCGGAAGGCGGCCCGCACACCGGGTGCCATCCGGCTGCCGTCGCCGCAGACGTAAACCCGCGCGCCGGCCTGGAGCAGCTCCCACACCTCGGTGGCCTCGGCGGCGATGCGGTGCTGGACGAAAAGGTGGCCGCGTTCGGGGCGGGCGCTGAAGACCGGGCGGAGGGAGACGGCGCCGGCCTCCTGTGCGGCGGTGAGCTCCGCGGCGTGGAGGAAGTCGCCCTCGGGGTCGTCGCAGCCGAAGTAGAGCCGGGCCGGGGCCTTCTGGCCCGCGGCGACGCGGTCGGCGACGGCACCGCGGAAGGGTGCGAGGCCGGTGCCGGCCGCGATCATGATGACGGGGGTGGGGTCGGCGGGGTCGAGGCGGAAGGCCTCGCGGCAGGGCTGGACGCGGGCCAGGACGGTGTCGCCGGGTCGCAGGGTGTGCAGATACGTCGAGCCGGTGCCGCCGGGCAGCAGCGAGACCATCAGGTCGGCGTGCCGGTCGTCGGCGGCGGGCGAGGAGGACAGGGAGTAGTGCCGGGTGCGCAGCGGCGGCAGCAGCTCCAGGATCGTCGGCCAGGGCAGTGCGCCGCGCAGCGCCGGGTGGGCCTCGATCAGGTCGAGCAGGGTGCGCGGATCGTCCTCGGTGAGGGCCTCCAGCGCCATCCGCTCGGGCGGGCAGGGGTTGTGGGCGGCGAGCAGGGCGGTCTGCTCAGGGGTGGGCCGGGCACCCAACTCCAGGTGATGGGTGAGGAGTTGGCGTACGGGCAGGGGGCGGTCGACGGGGAGGGTGTCGCGGGCGGGGCGGCCCGAGCGGAGGGCGAGGACGGTGTCGAGGTCGACGCCCAGCGCATCCGCGGCGCGTTCGACGGCTGCCGGGGTGTTGGCGGGGAGGACGGCGAGGTGGTCGGCGGTGCGGTAGGTGACGCCGTCGGGCAGCGCGATCCGCAGGAAGCGCTTGGGGCGCGGCCAGTCCCGGGCCGTGAGGTCGTAGGCCTCGGTGACGGTCATCTCGACGAGGTCGTGCCGGGCGGCGAGCGCGTCCAGGGGCCCGCCGGTGACCTCTGTAACGGTGTAACAGGTGTCCTCGGTGGCCGGTGCGCCGGCGCCGATGCTCGCCGGGTCGCCGTAGCGCGCGAGGAGCTGGGTACGCAGAGCTGCGGTGAACTCCTTGACGGTGCCGTTCAGGTCACCGGAGGCATCGGCCTCGGCGCGCGGCACCAGGCGCTCGGCACCGAGCGCGTCGAGACGGTCGTCGATGAGGGTCGGCACATGCTGGTAGGTCGCGGCCCAGTTGCGGTCGCCGACGCCCAGAACGGCGTACGGGACGCCCTCGGCGGCACCCTCCGGCGCGGTCCGCAGCCACCCCACGAAGGCGGCCGCGTCGTCGGTGGGCTGCCCGTTGTAGGAGGCGGCGACGATCGCCACGGGCCGGTCGGCGGGCAGCCCGCCCGCGTAGGCGTCCAGCGGCGCCACCTCGGCGGCGAAGCCCAGGCCGGTGGCCTCGTCGGCGAGCCGCTCCGCGAACTCGCGGCAGGTGCCGTAGTTGGTGCCGTGCAGCAGGAGCAGTCCGGTGCCCTGCGGGACCCGGGTGGGCAGACCGTCGTCGGTCGCGGCCTCTTCGCCGGTGGCGGCGGCCCCGCCGCCCGGGAGGACGGCGAGCGCGGCGCGGGTCGCGGCCCGGTCCGCGGGCGTACGGGCGGCGAGGGTGAGCGTGAAGTTCTCGGGCTTGAGGGTCAGCGTCTCCTTGATGTGCAGCTGGTAGCCGCTGTGGTCGATCAGGCGGTAGCGGTGCACCAGAAGGGCGAGCAGCATGGTCGCCTCGTGCAGCGCGAACTGCCGCCCGATACAGGCGCGTTCACCGGTTCCGAAGGGCTTGTACGCATGCGGGGAGCGGGCCGCCTCGGCCTCCGGGGCGAACCGGGAGGGGTCGAAGAGGTCGGGGTTGTCGCCCCAGGCCGCATCGCGGTGCAGCATCGGCGTGAGGACGGTGACCAGGTCGCCCTTCCGCAGCGGGTGGCGGCCGCCGAGCAGGGTGTCCGTCTGGGCCTGGCGGGTGAACGCGGCGGCGGTCGGCCACAGCCGCAGCGCCTCGTTGAGGACCTGCCGGGTGTACGGCAGCCGTCCGATGTCCTCGAAGGACGGGTCGGGGTCCGGGTCGTCGCCCCACAGCTCGTCCGCCTCGCGCTGGGCCAGCCGCAGCGCGACCGGGTCCTTCAGCAGGTGGTAGAGGGCGAAGGAGAGCGCGCCCGAGGTGGTCTCGTGGCCGGCGATCAGGAAGGTGATGACCTGGTTGCGGATATTGGCGAGGTCCAGCGTGGGCCCGCCGGCCGCGGCGCCGTCGCCCTGGTCCCTGGAGCCGAGCATCAGGCCCAGCAGATCGTCGTCGCCGTGCTCACCGCTCGCGGTCCGGGCGGCGATGACCTCGTCGACGACGGACGCGAGATAGTCGGCGTCGGCGTGGAACGCCGCGTCCTCCGCGGCGTAATCGCCCCCGGCCTTACGGCCGAACTTGGCCCCGCTCCACTGCAGACAGCGCACCATCGACTCGACGAACGGGTGCGGGGTGTCCCGGGCGAACGACTCGAAGTCGAAGCCGAAGCCCGCCAGCCCTATGGTGTCCAGCGTCATCCGGGTCATGTCCTCGGCGACGTCGAGGGCCCCGCCGTCGGCGACCCGGCGGTCCCAGGCGGCCATCACCCGGCGGGCTACCTTGAGCATCGCAGGGTGGTACGTGCGCATCGAGCCGAGCGCGAAGGCCGGCATCAGCACCTCGTGCGCCTTGGCCCAGTTCGGCTCGTCGTTGTAGGCGGTGAACAGACCGTCACCGGCGAACTCCCGGACGTTCTCCAGGATCACCGACACGCCCTTGGCGAAGCGGTTCTCGTCGGCGAGTTCGGTGACCAGGTCCAGCGAGGAGACGAACAGTGTCTCGCGGTCGCCCAGCCGGCGCCGGAAGACCGGGCCGTGGACCCTGGCCAGCTCCATGGCCTGCTGGAGCGGCGTCGAGGTGAGACCGGCCGCCGTGATGTCGGCAACCGGAATGCCGTCGTCGGCGGCGCGTGCGTCGGTGTGGAGCGCGATGGTGTCGGTCATGCCTCCAGCGTGACCGGCCCGGTGTGCGGGTCAGGACCGGGTCGCTGCATGATTGTGCAGTGGTTTTTCGCCACTCGCTCTTGCGCACGGACCGAAGAAGGGGCAATGGACAACGGGGCTGCCGAGGACACCGCCGATACGTGCCCGAACGGGTCCGCCGCACCACCCGACCCGGCCGGGCCGTACGCGGCGGGTCCGTGGCGCAACTATTTCCTGATTCTGCTCGACCGCATCCCCACGCCGATCGCGGTGTGCAACGCCGAGGGCGAGGTGCTGATCGCCAATCCGGCGATGGCCGAACAGTGGGGTACGAACCCCGGGCGGCTGCGCGGCCGCAATCTGCTGGACCTCTTCCGGCCACGCGCGAAGGAACAGCTGTACCGGATCGCCGAGGCGATCCGGCTGGGCCGCCGCTCGCGGTACCCGGTCGAGGTGCACTGGCGGTCCGCGTCCGACGGGGCGGAGCGGGAAGGGGAGCTGACGGTGGATCCGGTCGGCGATGCCTCCGTACAGCCGCCCGCGCTGCTGGCGGTGCTGCGGGTCGGTGACACCGGTCCGCCGCCCGCGCCGCGCGGCACGGCCAGCCCCATCGAGGCCCGCATCCTGGCACTGGCCGCCGGCGGCGCGACCACGGCGTCGATCGGCACGGCACTGGGCCTGACGGTCGACGGGGTGAACTACCACCTCACCCGGCTGGCCCGCCGCTGGCAGGTACAGGGCCGTACCGCGCTGGTCGCCCGCGCCTACGTCCTGGGCGTACTGGCCCCCGACACCTGGCCGCCCGCCCCCGCCTGACCCGGCCCCGCCCCTCCGCCGTACGGGACGCGGCGGCGCGGCCCGGGCACGCATCAGCACGCACGTGCGGTTAACCTCCCTGCTGTGGACGACAACGAGAGCACCCCCGCCCCCTTCGAACGCGGAACGGACGGCCCGAAGGTCATCGTCGTCGGCGTCGACGGCTCCGACTCGTCGTGGCGCGCCGCCGCGTACGCGGCCGGGCTGGCCCGGCGGCAGGGGTCGAAGCTCGTCCTGGTCTATGTGCAGCCGGTGATGCCGGCCGGTGCGGCGATGGGTGCGCCGGTCATGGACGCGACGAACGAGGTCGCCGAGGAGCTGATGGCCGAGATCCGCGCGGCGACGGACCGGCTGCAGGGGATATACGACGTGCGCTGGGAGTTCCACACCCTGCGCGGGGACCCGTACAACGGCATGGTGCAGATGGCCGATGAGCTCAAGGCCGATGCGGTGGTGGTCGGCGCCTCCGAGTCGGCCGGGCACCGCATCATGGGGTCGGTCGCGGTCCGCCTGGTCAAGGCCGGGCGCTGGCCGGTCACCGTCGTCCCGTAGGGCCTGTCGTGTGGGCGGTCGCCGTGCCGGGCGCGCGACGGAGGATCACTGGAAACTGAGCCGGTGAGGGTGGGTCAGGTCGGTCGGGCAGGTGAAGATGCGCATCAGCCCACGCCCGAGGTACACATCCGTCGGCGTGCTGTTTCCCCTGGTTCCTATGGCCTGCCGGTCTTCGATCGGCACCCAGCTCAGTGAGCCAAGGTCCCACTCGCGATCGGCTACGGTCAGCATCGGCCGCATAGCGGTGCCACAGGAGGAACAGTCCACCGGCGCCGGGTCGGTGAGGTGCCATGAGGCGAAGCCACCGGCCTTCCAGCCCGGCGGGATGGACAGGTCGTGCTGGTAGGTGAGTTCGTACTCCTCGCCTTCGGCGTACTCCTTCCCGCTCTCCTCGGCGGCATCCAGAAGTTCCTCTTCCCAGGCATCGATCATCTCCTGCAACGCGTCCCCCAGCAGGCCGACGTACTCATGCTCGATGATCTGTTCCGGGTGGAGGACACAGGGGCTCGGCACGCATTCCGCCCGCCCCACGACGGCCGGCTCCGGGATGTCGGTAAGGACGTCGGTCACATCCTGCGAACGCCGCCATTTCACCACCACGTCCATGGTCCGGCGGGGGCCGTGGACTTCAAAGGGGCACCACAACACCTGCAGCAGGTCGTACCCTTCGGGGCCGATCAGGTCCGGAACATCACAGACGTACAGCTGGGCCGCGGCGAGCAGCGGGATCGGGTCGCTGTCGCGCAGATCGGGAGCGTGCAGACCGGGCTGGAGGCCCGCGAGGATGCCGCGTTCCTCCTCGGAGGGTCCGCGCTGCGGGTCCCTGCGCCATGCTTCGTCGAGGATCCGGCGTTCGAGCCGGACGTCGGCCGGCCGATGTCCACGGCCCTTCTCATGGACGGCCCGGCACATCGGCCACGGCTCGTCGGCCGGCCACAGGAACGGTCCTGCCACCGAGCTCTCGTGAGGCCCCGGGCTGCCTTTTCGGGGATGCAGGCGGGTGCCGGTACGGCGATAGCCGCTGAGTCCCGGGAAGAGGGCCTCGCTGTCGACCGGCCGCTCTGGTGTCGTGCGCGCCACTCTTCCCCCCGTTCACCTTCATCTTCACCCCTCGTCGCGGATGTTACCCGCGAACGCGCTGCCCGCACGGTCGTCCCCGTCCCGGCCGGCCGCCCGACGATCCGGACGCAACGGCCCGGCCGTAGGGCACCGGCCGCTCCGCTGGTGGGCCGGGCCGGCCTGAGGCACGGTGGAAGTGGACGGGCGGAGCGCCGCCCCGGCCGAGGGAGACCATCGTGACCGATCGCACGTATCGCGTGACCGACATCGTCGGTACGTCCCGGCAGAGCGTGGACGCCGCGATCAGCAACGGCATCAAGCGCGCCTCGCAGTCCCTGCGCAACCTCGACTGGTTCGAGATCAGCGAGGTCCGCGGGCACATCGTCGACGGCGAAATCGACCACTACCAGGTCGGTCTGAAGGTCGGGTTCCGGTTGGAGGAGGCCGATTGAGCCGGTAGTGACACCCCTCCCGTGTACGTCTCCCGGCGAGTCCCGGCTGTACTAGGGAGTCGCCTTCCTCGGGCGCCCGTAAGGGTCCATGATGATCCGCCGTCGGACCACGACGGAGTACGGAGGGATCACGCATGGGCCTGCGCGCGGGACAGGGCGTATTGCGCCGGAAGCCGATCGAGCACATCGAGGAGCCGGAAGGCGCGGCGAGCCAGCAGCTCACCCGCGCACTGGGCCTGTGGCAGCTGACCGCCATCGGCGTCGGCGGCATCATCGGTGCGGGCATCTTCACGCTGGCCGGTACGGTCGCCAACGGGAAGGCCGGCCCCGCCGTCCTGATCTCCTTCCTCATCGCAGGCATCGCCAGCGCCGCGGCCGCCTTCTCCTACGCCGAATTCGCCGGACTGATCCCGAAGGCGGGCTCGGCCTACACGTACGGCTACGCCGTGCTGGGCGAGCTGGCGGGCTGGTTCATCGGCTGGGACCTGCTGCTCGAGTACACCGCGATCGTCGCGGTGGTCGCGATCGGCATCTCGGGCTACTTCGGCTTTCTGCTCGGTGAGCTGGGGCTCGATCTGCCCGCCTGGATGCTGGGCGCACCGGGTACCGGACCGGGCCACCGGGTGGACCTCTTCGCGGCGGTCCTCTGCCTCCTGATCGCCTACCTGCTCACGCTCGGCATCAAGAACGCCGCGCGCTTCGAGACGGTCGTGGTGGCCTTGAAGGTCCTGGTCGTCATCGTCGTGATCGCCGTCGGCTTCTTCCACGTCAAGAGCGAGAACTACGAGCCGTTCTTCCCGTTCGGGGTGAGCGGCGCGTTCACCGGCGCGGCCACCGTCTTCTTCGCGGTCTTCGGGTACGACGCGATGAGCACCGCGGCCGAGGAGTCCAAGGACGCCCAGCGCCACATGCCCAAGGCCATCATGTACTCGCTCGCGATCTCGATGGTGCTGTATGTGCTGGCCTGCCTGGTGCTGACGGGTATGCAGGACTACAGGTCCATCGACCCGGAGAGCGGCTTCTCGACGGCGTTCAAGTCGGTGGGCCTGACCGGCCTGGCGGATGTCATCGCGGTCGGCGCGATCATCGGGATCCTGACGGTCATGTTCACCTTCATGCTCGGGGTGACCCGGGTGTGGTTCTCGATGAGCCGCGACGGACTGCTGCCGAAGTGGTTCGCCAAGACCAGCCCCAAACACCATGTGCCGACCCGGGTGACCTGGATCGTGGGCGCCGCCTCCGCCGCCATCGCCGGCTTCCTGCCCATCAGCGAGGCCGCCGAGCTGACGAACATCGGCATTCTGCTGGCGTTCGTGGTGGTGTGCATCGCGGTGATCGTGCTCCGCTACAAGCGCCCCGACCTGCCGCGGACCTTCCGTACACCGGGCATGCCGGTGGTCCCGGCGATCGGCGTCTGCTTCTCGATCTGGCTGATCACCTTCCTGGAGTGGCAGACCTGGGTGCGGTTCGCGGTGTGGTTCCTCATCGGCCTGGTCATCTACTTCACGTACTCCTACCGGCGGTCCGAGCTGGCGAAGACGGAGCATGAGGTGCCCAAGACGGGCAACGGCCGCTGACCCCGCCACCGCCGTTCAGCGACCGTTGATCCCCGGTGGACAGGATCGGCCTCTCAGGTGCACAGCACCGACAACGAGAGGAAAACCTATGGCTGTCGTGACGTTCGGCGAGCTCGTGTGCGTCAAGCAGGAGGACTGGAACGGCAAGGACGACATCTACATCACGATCAACGGGAAACAGGTCTACTCGACCCGGATCGGCGAGGGCGGCAAGCGCAGCATCAACAAGGCCTTCCCGTACGAGGGCGACGTCGCTCGCGTCCGCATGTACGAGAGCGACGACCTTGGTGACGACGACCTCCTCGGCGAGCAGATCCCGCTGCTCGGCCACGGCGAGATGAAGTTCACCGAGGATGACGCCCACTACACGCTGACCTACGAGCTGACCGTGAAGTAAACCGGCCTCGCCGGGCCACACTGCGCCTGCGGCACGCACGTCCCTTCGGGCCGGACGTCGCCGCGGGCGCGCGGCATCGCTCGCGCCGAGTGGCGCAGGCTCACCACCGGAGATGCCCTTAAGGAATCCACTTCTCCCACAGCACCCACCGGAGCCGCTTTCGGAGGTGATAGCGGCGCAGCCACCAGGGCAACCGCCGGCGCGCCACGAATGTCGCCACGTCGTCATCGGCCACATTGCCGCGCGGGCAGCGGCGCAGCAGTTCCATGCAACGGCGGTCGACGGTGCCGTGCAGTCGGGCGGTGTGGGCGAGGGCGAGCGTGCCCGGGTAGAGGAGTTCGTCATCCGCTGTCTCCAGCGCCGTTTCGATGACCCTGGCGACCCTGGGAAGGATCGCCGCGGCATCGGGATGGGTCAGGGCCAGCCCGATGATCGCGACGCGCGCCAGCTCCTCGCCCCGGTCGAGGGCGGCGTCCACCTCTTCCGGGCGGTCGGTGCCCATCAGGGCGGAGCTGTCCTGCCAGTTCATGCCCCGGCCGGACGCGGCACGGTCGAGCAGGAACTCCTGCCGTCCGGCGGCCAGTTGACGGCGATCGGCGTCGTCCGGGGCGTGGTGGGCGAGCACGAGATGGTCCCAGATCCGGCGGTCGCGTGCGTCATCCTCGACCAGCTCCCGGCATACGGCGTCCAGCTCGGGGGCGTCCGCCCCCAGGGCATGGATCCGGGCGAAGTCCTCGGCGGGCGGGCCGAGGTCGCAGCGGCGCAGAAAGGCCAGCTCGACGGTGTCCTCGGCGGTGAGCCGGCCATTGAGGTGACCCCAGGCGAGTTCGGACACCTCGAGAGCGACGGCGTACCGGACGAACTCGGCCGGAAGGAGGAGGGGTGGGGTGGGCGGGTCGTCGGTCCGGTCCGGTGATTGCACGGCGCGAGCCTAGTTGCTCCGGCCCGGACCCTTGACGTGCACCTGGCCGGCGCCAAGAATGACGCGCTCCGACAACGTTGTCGGCCCTCGGAGGTTGTGAACCCATGTCATGGCTCAGTCGTCACCGGCCGCGTACCGCGGGCGCGGTGCTGGCGGCCGCCCTCGTCGGGGGCACGCTCGCGGCGCCCCCCGCACAGGCCCAGTCGCCCGACGGCCCGCTCACCGATCTGGTCAACCCGTTCATCGGCAGCCAGAACGACGGCAACACCTACCCCGGAGCCGCCGTCCCCTTCGGCATGGTGCAGCTCTCCCCCGACACCGGCCACACCACCGGCTACGGCTACGACGACCACCACATCCGCGGCTTCAGCTCCGTCCATGTCTCCGGCGTGGGCTGCGGGCTCGGCGGCGACCTGCCGGTGCTGCCCACCACGGGCGACATCACCGAGACCGACCATGCGAAGTACGCCGCCGCCTATCGCCATGACGACGAGTCCGCCCGCCCCGGCTACTACCGCGTCGGGCTGACGTCGTACGGCGGGATCACGGCCGAACTGACCGCGACCGCCCGTACCGGCAAGCAGCGCTACACCTTCCCGGCCACCGACAAGGCCAATGTGCTGCTCAATACGGGCCAGTCGCTGCACAAGACGGTCTCCACCCGCGTCGAGGTCCTGGACTCCCGCACCATCCGCACCGCCATCACGGGCCGCGGCTTCTGCCAGGACACCAAGCCGTACACCGTCCACACCATCACTCGCTTCGACCGGCCGTTCGCGTCGTACGGGACGTGGGACGGGGACAAGGTGACGGCCGGTTCGAGGGAATCCACGGCAGGCGGGCGGCACGGGGCGTATGCCCGCTTCGACACCCGTGCGGACCGTACGGTCGAGGCGACCACCGCCATCAGCTACGTCGACACGGCGGGCGCGGCCCGCAATCTGCGTGCCGAGGGCGGGCGTTCCTTCGACCGTACGAAGGCCGCCGCGAACGCCGCCTGGGAGCGGCGCCTGGCCCTGGTGAGAACGCAGGGCGGCAACACGACCCTGCGCCGTACCTTCTACTCCTCCCTCTACCGGTCCTTCCTCGCGCCGAACATCGGCAGCGATGTGGACGGCCGCTATACGGGCTGGGACCGGAAGATCCACCGGGCGAACGGTGTTGCGTACTACCAGAACTGGTCGCTGTGGGACACCTATCGCACCCAGGCGCAGCTTCTCGCCCTGCTCGCACCGCGCGAGTCCCGTGACATGGCGCTGTCGGTGCTGCGGATCGAGAGGGAGAGCGGCTGGCTGCCCAAGTGGGGCTATGGAACGGTCGAAACGAACATCATGACCGGCGATCCGGTCACGCCGTTCCTCACCAATGCCTATCAGCAGGGGCTGTTGCGGGGGCGGGAGGCGGAGGAGGCGTATGCGGCGCTGAAGAAGAACGCCGACGGGGTGCCGCCCGCCGATTCGCCGGCCCTGGGGCGGGAGGCCAACGTCCCGTACCTGAAACACGGCTTCGCCCCGTACATCAAGGGCCGCCCACACACCAAGCCAGGCGACTCCGACTTCGACCACGGTGCCTCGGCGACCCTGGAATACGCCCTGTCGGATGCGATGCTGGCGCAGATGGCGCGCGATCTGGGCCATCGGGCGGACGCCGACCGGTATGCGGCCCGCGCGCAGAACTACCGCAGGATCTTTGACGGTTCGACGGGCTTCTTCCGGGCCCGCGATGACCGGGGCGCCTTCACCGGGCCCGCCGATCCCGCCAAGAGCGAGGGCTTCCACGAGGGCACGTCCTGGCAGTACCAGTGGCTGGTGCCGCAGGACCTGCCGGGGATGATCAAGCTGATCGGCGGGAAGGACAAGGCGGCCGAGCGTCTTGACTCCTTCTTCGCCTATCAGGAGCTGCTGAAGGACCCGGAGAAGACGGCCCGCACGGTGTGGGTGAACGGTCCGTACGACTACTACAACGCGGACAAGTACAACCCGCAGAACGAGCCGGATCTGATCGCGCCGTACACCTATCTCTCGGCCGGTCAGCCCTGGAAATCCACGGATGTGGTGCATGCGGCGCTGACGTTGTTCACGGACTCCCCGAGCGGTATGACCGGGAACGACGACCTGGGGACGATGTCGGCGTGGATGGTGCTCTCGTCGATCGGGGTGTTCCCCGTGCAGCCGGGGACCGACAGCTGGGGGTTGAGCACGCCGGTCTTCGACCGGGTGGATCTGACGCTGGACCGGCGGTACTTCCCGGCCGGGCATTTCACCCTCAAGGCTCCGGGGACGTCGTCCGCGAAGCGGTATGTGCAGTCGGTCCGGCTGGACGGCGCCGAGCGGGACCGTACCTACCTCACCACCGCCGATCTGCGTGCGGGCCACGAACTGGCCTTCTCCGTAGGGCCGAAGCCGTCCCGTTGGGGCACCGGCGACGAGGCGGCGCCGCCCCCGGTGGGCACCTCAGCCCGGCAGCAGCAGGCCGACCGCCGACGCTGAGACCGCCACTGCCGAGACCAGCGCGGTGACGGCCCGCCCCCGTGGGCCGGTCAGCGTCCTGCCCAGTGCGGCTCCACCCGCGGCCAGGAACAGCTGCCAGCTCACGGAGGCGGTGATCACGGCGGCCACGAAGGCCGCATGCCCGGCGGGGCCGGCTCCGGGGCCCGCGCCTCCGGCGAGCACCAGCGCGGAGAAGTAGACGATCGCCCAGGGGTTCACCAACGTCAGCCCCAGGAAGGCGAGATAGGCCCGGAGGGGGCGGACCGGGCCGCTGTGCTCCGGGGCCGCCGCGTCGTGCGCGTGGCGGTGGCGCAGGGCCCGTACGGCGGTCCGTACCGCCATGCCGAGGAGGATGACCGCGGCGAGCGCGCGCAGCGGCCCCGCCACCGGGGCGACGGCCCGCGCGGCGGCGCCGCCGCCGGCCACCGCGACCAGGGCGTAGCACCCGTCGGCGGTCCCCACCCCGAGCGCCGCCGCCGCGCCGACCCGGAACGACGTCCGGGCCGTCATGCTCACCAGCAGGGCCGCCAGTGCGCCGACGGGCACGGCCAGCGCATAGCCCGCCCACAGGCCCGGCAGAAACGACTCGGTGAAGAGGTCCGGCAGCGTCTCGGTCATGACAGCGAGCATCGGCGACGGTCACCGTTCGGGTCCATCGAACGTTTCCGCACGGTACCGTGCGGCGGTGCCACACGATCGCGCAGCGCCGTACGACCAGGCACCCGCCACAGGACCGGGGCGCCCCCACGACCGCCGGCACCCTACGATCGGCCCATGATCGACCCCCGGCTGCAGACCCTCCGCGTCCTGCACGAACAGGGCACCGTCACTGCCACCGCCGAGGCGCTGCATCTGACGCCGTCGACGGTCTCCCAGCAGCTGCGTCAGCTCTCGGCGCGGCTGGGCCTGGAGTTGCTGGAGCCGGCGGGCCGCAAGGTGCGGCTGACC
The DNA here is from genome assembly GCF_040651455.1 of Streptomyces sp. NPDC048483. Taxonomy (NCBI): domain Bacteria; kingdom Bacillati; phylum Actinomycetota; class Actinomycetes; order Kitasatosporales; family Streptomycetaceae; genus Streptomyces; species Streptomyces sp. NPDC048483. Next base: position 66,452 of record NZ_JBEZJZ010000021.1, on the reverse strand, counting down.
CCGGCGGCACTGGCGCTGCTCGGGCACGCCGATGCGCTGTTCGCGCGCTGGGAGGAGGCCCGCGCGGATCTGGCCGGGTATGCGGACGGGGTGGCCGGGCGGCTGCGGATGACGGGGGTGGCGACCGCGATCACCGGGGTGCTGGCGCCGGCGGCGGAGCGGCTGCGCCGCGAAGTGCCGCGTCTGGAGGTGGAGATCGGCGAGGACCCGGGCGAGAACCGCTTCGATCTGCTGCTGGCGGGCCGGGCGGACATCGCCGTCGTGATACCCACGCCGGTCGCCCCTCCCCCGAGCTCCCGGCTCCCCTCCAGCAGGGCGGTGCCCCCTCCCGGCGATACGCGCTTCACCCAGTGGCCGGTGCTTCAGGAGCCGCAGGATCTGCTGGTGCCGGCCGGACACCGGTTCGCCACGCGGGCGGCGGAGGGGGTGGCGCTGGCGGAGGCAGGCCAGGAGTGCTGGGTCCGGGCGGGCGATCCGGCCGATCAGCATCAACTGCTGCTGGCCGCCTGCGCGGCCGCCGGTTTCACCCCGCGGGTGCGGCACAACGCCGTGGACTGGTCCGCGGTCGCGGCCCTGGTCGCCCACGGCTGCGGGATCGCTCTGGTGCCGCGGCTGGCGCCGGTGCCGGACGGCTGTCGGGTCGTACGGGTGCCGCTGCGCGGGGAACCCGTCCCGGTGCGGCGGTTCGTGGCGGCCGTACGGCGCGGCAGCGAGCGGCAGCCCCCGATCGCCCGCGGGCTGGCGGCGCTGCGCGCGGCCGCGGGCGAGCGGACCTGACCGCCGGGAAGGGGGTGTGGCGGGCGGTCAGGCCTGCAGGGCCTGCCAGAACTCGTCGAAGGACATCGTGCCGTCGCCGTCGGTGTCCTTGGCCTTGATGACCGCCTCGGCGACCGGGCCGGTGACGTACGGGTCGCCCATCTCGGCCATCGCCCGCTTGAACTCGTCCGGCGTGACCTGCCCGTCCCCGTCCGCGTCGAACCGGGCGAACGTCGCCTTGGCCTGCTCGATGTCTGCCATCAGAGGTGCCCCCTTCGTGGTGCTGCGCACTGCTGCGCCGTCATGTTGCCTGGTGATCTGACCTGCGTACATTAGCGGACCGTCAAGAGGCCTCCGGCTGCGCCCTCCGTCGGGCGAGATACGGCGCCGTACGGCTGCCCGCGGCGGCCGCCACCTCGGCCGGGGCGCCCGCGGCGACGATCCGCCCGCCGTCCGCGCCGCCGCCCGGCCCCAGGTCGATGACATGGTCGGCGCCCGCGACGACCCCCATGTCGTGCTCGACGACGACCACGGTGTTGCCCGCGTCCACCAGGCCGTGCAGCTGGCGCAGCAGTACTTCGGTGTCGGCGGGGTGCAGCCCGGTGGTGGGTTCGTCGAGGAGATAGAGGGTGTGGCCGCGGCGGGCCCGCTGGAGTTCGGCGGCGAGCTTGATGCGCTGGGCCTCGCCGCCGGACAGTTCGGTGGCGGGCTGGCCGAGGCGCAGATAGCCCAGGCCGACGTCCTGGAGGGTGCGCAGGCTGCGGGCGGCGGCCGGGATGTCGCGGAGGAAGCCGGCGGCGTCGTCGACGGTCAGGGCGAGGACGTCGGCGATGGTGCGGTCCCGGTAGGTGATCTCCAGCGTCTCGGCGTTGTAGCGGGCGCCGTGGCAGGCGGTGCAGGGTGCGTAGGTGCCGGGCAGGAAGAGCAGTTCGACGGCGACGAAGCCCTCGCCCTGGCAGGTCTCGCAGCGGCCGGCGGCGACGTTGAAGGAGAACCGGCCGGCGGTGTAGCCACGGGCGCGGGCCTCGTCGGTGGCGGCGAAGACCTTCCGTACGGCGTCGAACAGCCCGGTGTAGGTGGCGAGGTTGGAGCGTGGCGTCCGCCCGATCGGCCGCTGGTCGACGCGGACCAGCCGGTCGATCGCCTCCAGGCCCTCGGCGCCGGTGAGCTGGGCGCGGGCCAGGGGACCGGTGTCCGGCTCACCCTCTCCCGCATCGGACTCGGGCGCCCCCAGATGTTCCCGTACGGCCTCCGCGAGGACCCGGGTGACCAGCGTCGACTTGCCGGATCCGGAGACTCCGGTGACGGCGGTGAAGACGCCGAGCGGGAAGGCGGCGTCCAGGCCGCGCAGATTGTGCAGGGTGACGCCGTGCAGGGTCAGCGCGCCGGAGGGGGTGCGCGGGGTGCGGGCGAGGGGCGGTTCAGTGGCGAAGAGGAAACGGCGGGTGGCCGAGGCAGCGGCATGGGCGAGGCCGGCGACCGGGCCGCTGTGCAGGACCTGGCCGCCGTGTTCCCCGGCGCGCGGCCCGATGTCCACGATCCAGTCGGCGCGCCGCACCACGTCCATGTCGTGCTCGACGACGAAGAGGGAGTTGCCCGCTTCCTTGAGCCGGCCGAGCACGGTGAGCAGGGATTCCGTATCGGCGGGGTGCAGGCCCGCGGACGGCTCGTCCAGGACGTAGACGACGCCGAAGAGGCCGGAGCGCAGCTGGGTGGCCAGACGCAGGCGCTGGAGCTCGCCCGCGGAGAGGGTGGGCGAGGGGCGATCCATGCTCAGATAGCCGAGGCCGAGTTCGGTGAGGACCTCGATACGGGCCACCAGGTCGCGGGCGAGCGTCGGGGCGACCTCGTCGTCCGGCCGCTGCGCGCTGGGGCGCAGCAGGTCGGCGAGGGCGCTCAGCGGCAGGCCCGCGAGAGTGGCGATGTCATGGCCCTCGAAGGTGACGGCCAGCGCCTCGGGGCGAAGCCGTCGCCCGGCGCACACCGGGCAGGGCTCGGCGGCCATGAAGCCTTGTACGCGCTTGCGCAGGGTGTCGCTCTTGGAGTCGGCGAAGGTGTGCAGGACGTACCGCTTGGCGCTCATGTACTGGCCCTTGTAGGGGCGTTGGATACGGCCCACGTCCCGTACCGGGTGCACGGTGACGACCGGCTGTTCGTCGGTGAACAGGATCCAGTCGCGGTCGGCCTGCGGCAGCTCGCGCCACGGCCGGTCGATGTCGTGGCCGAGGGCGGCGAGGATGTCGCGGAGGTTCTTGCCCTGCCAGGCGCCCGGCCACGCGGCAATGGCGCCGTCCCGGACGGAGAGAGCCGGGTCGGGGACCAGCGAGTCCTCCGTGACGCGGTGGACGGTGCCCAGCCCATGGCATTGCGGGCAGGCCCCGGTCGCCGTGTTGGGCGAGAAGGCATCGGAGTCGAGCCGTCCCGCGCCACCCTGCGGGTAGTCGCCGGCGCGGGAGAAGAGCATCCGCAGGGAGTTGGAGAGGGTGGTGACGGTGCCGACCGAGGAGCGGGAGGTCGGCGCGGAGCGCCGCTGCTCGAGGGCGACGGCGGGCGGCAGCCCGGTGATGTCCTCGACCTTGGGTGCGCCGACCTGGTGGATCAGACGGCGGGCATACGGGGCCACCGACTCGAAGTAGCGGCGCTGCGCCTCGGCGTAGAGGGTGCCGAAGGCGAGGGAGGACTTGCCCGATCCGGACACCCCGGTGAACGCGACCAGCGCGTCCCTCGGGATGTCCACATCGATGGTGCGGAGGTTGTGCTCACGGGCACCGCGCACCCGTACGTACGAGTCGGCCATCCCTCCATGATCGGGCACGGTCCGCCGTGCTCCGGCACCCTCAGCCCGCGGCCGTGGCGGTACGGATCCGCTCGCGCGCCTCCTCCCAGGGCACGGGCGTGGCGATCACCGCGCGCAGGGCCCGGACCTGGCGGGGCGGCAGGCCGGTCGCCAGGACGCCGACGGCGTTCCCGTCGCGCCCGTAGAGGGCGACGCTGCGGCGCTCCGCCCGGTCCAGCACCGTGGTCTCCACGCGGTCGGCGCCCGTGGTCAGCCCGTATGCCTGGAGCTTGACGGCGTACTGGTCGGACCAGAAGTACGGGACGGGAGCGAAGGGGCGGCGCTCCTGGGGTTCCGCGCCCTCGACACCCTCCTTGGCCAGTTCGGCCAGCAGGTTGCGGGCCGCGGCCATCCCCTGCTCGCCGGCGTGCATCCGGTGCTCGAAGCGCAGCGGCCGGCCGTGCACCGGGTGCTCCCAGCGGGCCACATCGCCCGCGGCGTAGATGCCGGGGGCGGCGGCGCAGTACGCGTCGCAGCGCAGCCCGTCGGAGGTGTCCAGGGCCGGGTCGCCGGCCAGCCAGCCGACGGCGGGGGTGGAACCGATGGCCAGGAGCACGGTGTCGGCGGGCAGCCGGGTGCCTCCCCCTCCCCCTCCCCCGGCGGCTACGCCCCCATGGGCCAGCCGTACGCCGGTGACGCCGCCCCCGGTGGTCTCGAAGCCGTCGACCGCTCCCGTACGCAGCGCTACGCCGCGCGCCCGGTGCTCCTCGGCCAGCAGTTCGCCGACCTCGGTGCCGACGGCCGCGGCCATCGGTGTCGCGTCGATGCCGACAAGGGTGACGTCATGCCCCAACTCGCGGGCCACCGCGGCCGCTTCGCAGCCCAGGACGCCATTGCCGACGATCACCAGGCGGCGGCCGGTGCCGGTCAGCCGGGCGCGCAGGGCCAGCGCGTCGTCGAGGGTGCGCAGGGTCTGCACCCCGGTGATGCCCTCGGCGCCGGGCAGCGTGCGGGCCGCCACGCCGGTCGCGATGATCACTCCGGCGCAGGCGAGGGTCTCGCCCCCGTCGAGGGTGAGGGTGCGGGTGGCCACGTCGAGGCCGGTCGCGCGGGTGCCGAGCCGCAGGTCGAGGCCGAGCGGTGCGAGCTGCTCCTCGGTACGCAGCAGCAGGCGTTCCGGCTCCCATGCGCCGTGCAGCAGCTGCTTGGACAGCGGCGGCCGGTCGTACGGCAGATGCGGTTCGTCGCCTATCAGCGTCAGCGGGCCGGTCCAGCCGGAGCGGCGCAGCGCCTCGGCGGCGGCGAGCCCGGCCGCCGAGGCGCCGACGACGGCGATGGGCCGGGCGGTCACGCGTGGACCTCGATGACGGCGGCCGGGCAGATGGCGGCCGCTTCGCGGACCGCGTCGTGCTGCTCGGCGGGCGGCTCGGCATCGAGGAGGACGACGATGCCGTCCTCGTCGCGCTGGTCGAAGACCTCGGGGGCGATCAGTACGCACTGACCGGCGGCGCAGCACTTGTCGGCGTCAAGGGTGATCTTCATGGCGGTAACTCCGTGGGGATTGTGGGAGGTTGGGCGTGGCTGGTGTCCGGTTACCAGGTGACAGGCAGAGCATGGCATCCGTAGATCGCCATGTCGGTACGGAACGGGATCTCGTCCACCGGCACCGCGGGCCGCAGCGTGGGGAAGCGGCGCAGCAGCGTGCCGATGACCACCTGGAGTTCGACGCGGGCCAGCGCCTGGCCCAGGCACTGGTGGATGCCGTAGCCGAAGGCGACGTGGTGCTGGGCGTTGGGGCGGGTGATGTCGAGGCGGTCGGCGTCGGCGAAGACGCTCTCGTCGCGGTTGGCGGCGGGGACGGCCGCCACGACGCCCTCGCCGGCCCGGATGAGGTGCCCGTCGATCTCGATGTCGGCGGTGGCGACCCGGCGCGGGCCGTTGCGGATGATGCTGTGGAAGCGCAGCAGCTCCTCGACGGCACCGCGGATCAGACCGGGCTCCTGGCGCAGCCGCTCCGCGGCCCCGGGATCGCGCATCAGCGTCAGGGCGCTGAGACCGATCATGTTGGCGGTGGTCTCGTGCCCGGCGATCAGCAGCAGGGCGGCGAAGGCAGCCACCTCGTCGTGGGTGATCTCGCCGGTGCGCTGCTGCTCGACGATCAGCCGACCGAGGATGTCATCGCCCGGGTCCGCCTCCTTCCCGGTGACCAACTGGTCGAGGTAGTCCCGCAGTTCGACGCGGGCGGCCTCCCGCTCGTCGTCCGGGACGGTACGCGAGAGCAGCGTGCCGGTGAGCCGCTGGAAGACATCGTGGTCGTCGTACGGGACGCCGAGCAGCAGGCTGATGACCAGTGAGGGGACGGGCAGGGCCAGCGCCTCGATCAGGTCCACGTCCTCGCCCGCCCGCCGCTCCATGGCGTCGCACAGCTCGTCGGTGATGCGCTGGATCTCCGGGCGCAGCGCCTCGACCCGCTTGACCATGAATTCCCGGGTGACCATCCGGCGCAGCCGGGTGTGCTCGGGCGGGTCCATGCGGATGAAGCCGCGGTTGTGGGTGTTGCCGCCGCCGGTCATGCCGCTGAGCGGGTAGCCGTGGAGGGTCGTGTCGGAGCTGAAGCGGGTGTCGCCGAGGATCGCGCGGATGTCGCTGTAGCGGGTGGCCAGCCAGGCCCAGCTGCCGTCCGGGAGCGAGATCTTGGAGATCGGCTGCTCGGTGCGCAGGGCGCCGAATTCGGCGGGAGGGTCGAAGGGGCAGCCGGCGGGGGGCTGTACGGGGAGCGGCGCGGGTGCGGTGGAAAGTGTCATCTCGCTCATCTCGCTTCTCGCGCGCACACCGGACAGCGGCGTGCGCCATGAGTCGAACGTTCGCCTAACGACTGTAAGGTTACATGTGTAATGCACAGGTAAGCGTGTGCCGGGTGACGTCCCAGGGGGATGCCGACGACCCGTAGGGAGGCCGGCTCAGCGCTCGAGCAACAGCTGCAGCATCTCGTCCACGAACCGGTCCAGCCGCCTGGCGTCCTTGCGGCTCGGCATGACCTGCCAGAGCATGACCCGGCCGTGCACCGCAGACCACAGCACATACGGCGCCTCGGTGCGCGAGCCGCGCACCTGCCAGCCGGCCTCCTCACAGGCGGTCAGCGCATCGTGGAAGCCGCGCACCAGCGGCGCGGCCGGGTGCTGGGCCAGCCGCTCGGGGCCGACCGGGGTCTGCCGGGTCTCGTAGAGCAGGCGGTAGGTGGCGGGGTGCCCGATCGCGTAGCGGCAGTAGGCGCGCAGCTCGGCCCGCAGCCGTGCGACCGGGTCGTCGTCCGCCTTCGCGGCGGCCTCGGACATCGCATGGCCGAGCCGCTCGTAGCTGACCTCCATCGTCGCCCAGACCAGTTCGGTCTTGTCGGCGAAGTGGCGGTAGATGCTCGGCGCCGCGACGCCCGCCTCGCGGGCCACCGCGCGCAGCGACAGCGCGTCCTCGCTGCCGACCTCCTCCAGGAGACGTTCGGTGGCCCGCAGGAGTTCCTCCCGCAGCCGCTCGCCCTGGCCGCGCGGGTTACGGGGCCGGGCGGCCGCACTCTCGCTCACTGCCCTCCGGTCCTTCCCCGGCCTCGCCGATGTCTCTCCGGTACGCGGTGTACGCCGCCTGGGCCGGTCCGCGATCTGGTTCGTGACCAGGGTTTCATACCGCGGCGGCGGCCCGCACCGGAGCGCCGCGGGAGCGTCCGTTCACCACCCCCTGCGCAGCCCCTCGGCGCCGGCACCCCGGCTGAACACCGCCGTGCCGATCGCCGTACGGACGTCCGCATGGCCGGAGGTCCCGGCCAGGTTGCGCACCCGCAGCGGCGGCCCCAGCTCGGCGAGCTGCGGGAGGTATTCCGCCCTGGTGACCCTCCAGCGCTGCCCGGCCCGTTCCGGCGGGGCGAACCGGAAGCGGGCGAGAGTGCCCCAGTTGCCCTCCGGTTTCCTCATGGCGCCGGAGATCTGGTCGCCGAGGCCGTAGGCGACCCAGGTGCCGTTGACCTTCTCGTAGGGCTGGGGGGTGTGTGCGTGGGTGCCGAGGATCAGGTCGATGTCGGGGCGGCCGTCGGTCGTCGAGGCGGTGAGCACGCGGGCGAGCCGCAGTTGCTCATCGGTCGGGGCGGTCCGGTACCCCGTGCCCCAGTGCGGGCTGACGACCACCACATCGGCGCCGGCCCGGCGGGCCGCCCGCGCATCCGCGATGATCCGCCGAGCGCTGATCAGGTTCACCGTCCAGGGCGCGGACGCCGGGCGGCGCTTCTGGTCGGTGCCGTAGGTGTACGCGAGCTGGGCCACCCGCGCGCCGCCCTCGGCCTGCAACAGCGCCGGGCGCACGCCCTCTTCGGCGTTGCGCCCGGAGCCGACGTGCCGCAGCCCGACGGTGTCCAGGGCGTCCAGGGTGCGGATCACGCCGGGCACGCCCTGGTCCAGGACGTGGTTGGAGGCAGTGGAGCAGGAGTCGTAGCCGGTCGCCTTCAGTGCGGTGGCGAGCTGCGGCGGCGCCTGGTAGACGGGGTAGCCGGTGAAGGGGCCGGACAGCGGGCCGAGGGGCGCGGCCAGATGACACAGCGCCAGATCGGCGCCGGAGACGACCGGTTGGATGTCCGCCAGCATCGGCCGGTAGTCGTAGCCGGCGCCCGCCGCGTCGCGCCGCGCCGTCGCGAGCACATCCGCGGAGGACGGGAGGATGTCCCCCGAGGCGACGAGGGTGAAGGCGCGGGCGGCCTTCGTCACAGGGGCTTCGGCATCATCGCGCGGCTTGGCCTTGGCGAGCGGTTGCCGGGCGCTGGGCGGGGCTGGGGGCGGGGTGCCGGGCGGGCCGCCGCAGCCCGCGGCCAGCGCGGCGACCAGGGCGACGGCCGCATACCGCATGTATGCGCTCATGCCCGACACACATACCATGGCTTACCGGCAGGAATCTCCTCGTACCGCTACGGCGCCCGGCGCTCTCCCTCGTACGGCCCCCGCCGGCCCCCTCCCGTCGTACGCTGCCCGGATGGTGCGCACCCCGTACGACCACCACCGATTCCCCGCCGAACTGCCGGTGATACGGCAGATGGGAGGGACCGCGTCCGGGCGGGCCTGGCTCGACCGGCTGCCGGGCCTCGTCCGTGAGGTCGAGGAGCGCTGGGAGCTGCGGCTCGGCGACCCGATCCACGGTGGCAGCTGCTCCTGGGTCGCGCCCGCCGAACTCCCCGGCGGCGGCCCGGCGGTCCTCAAGGTGACCTGGCCGCACCGCGAGGCCGACGGCGAGGCGCCGGGCCTGCACGCCTGGGACGGCAACGGCGCCGTACGGCTGCACCGCTGGGACCGCGCCCGCGGCGCACTGCTCATCGAGCGCTGCACCCCCGGCACCCCGCTCTCCACGACCGCCCTCCCGCCCGCCGAACGCCTCACCCTCGCGGCCGGCCTGCTCCGCGACCTGTGGGCCGCCCCCGCGCCGCCCGACGGCCACCTGGAGCACGTCGGCACGGTCTGCGCCGAGTGGGCCGACATCCTCCAGGAACGCATGCTGCGGCTGCGCCCCGCCTACGACCCCGGCCTGGTCGCCCTCGGCGCCGACCTGTTGCGCACACTCCCGACGACGGCCGCCCGGGAGGTCGTCGTGCACGGCGACTTCAACCCGGGCAACGTCCTGGCGGCCGGGCGCAGCCCCTGGCTGGCCATCGACCCCAAACCCATGGTCGGCGACCCGGCGTACGACCCCTGGCCGCTGCTGATGCAGATCGATGCCCCCTTCGCGCACCCGGACCCGCGCCCGGTTCTCCGCGAGCGCTACGCGCGGGTCGCCGAGGCACTGGGCGAGGACCCGGCACGGCTGCTCGCCTGGTCGGTGGCGCGGAGCGTGGAGAGCGCGCTGTGGAGCGCCGATCACGACGATGCGGAGGGCGGAGCCGAAGAGTTGACGGAAGCTCGGGTGCTGGCGGACCTGGCCGGGCTGTGACTCCTTGCGGCGGGCCGGGCTCCCGGTAGGCCGAAAAGGCGCTCTGGCCACGCTCCGGCCGGTTCCCGCATAACTGAGGCGGTGATCCGGCCTCGGACAAGCGCACCCACCGCACCCACCGCACCCACCGCACCCAGGGAGCATGTGCCGTGAAAATCTTCCTCTCCACCGACATGGAGGGCACCGCAGGCGTCGTGGACTGGACGCAGTGCCGTCCCGCGGAGCGCGAATACGCCTACTACCGGGGCCTGTTGCAGGAGGAGGTCAACGCCGCGATCGAGGGCGCGCGAGCCGGCGGAGCGACCGAGTTCCTGGTGAACGACGCCCACTCGGCAATGACCAATCTGCGGCCGGACACCCTCGCGGGCCGCGCCCGCTATCTGTCGGGTCGTCATAAACCGCTCTACATGATGCAGGGCCTGGACGCCTCGTTCGACGGCGTCTTCTTCGTCTCCTATCACGGCTCGATGTCGGGCACCCCGGCCGCGCTGTCGCACACCTACAATCCGCGGGCCATCAGCGAAGTGCGGCTGGACGGTGTGATCGCCGGGGAGAGCGGCATCAACGCGCTGGTCGCGCTGGGGCACGGCGTACCCGTGGTGCTGATCACCGGTGATGACACCACGGCCGCCGAGATCGAGCCCTTCTGTCCCGGGATCCGCAGCGCCGTGGTCAAGTCCTCGGTGTCCCGATTCGCCGCGGACAGCCTCCATCCCCTGACGGCACGGGAACTGATCCACGAGGCCGCAGGCGAGGCCGTACGGACGCTGCCCCGGGCCGCCCCGCCGCGCATCGCGCTGCCGGCCACGCTGACCGTACGGTTCCGCAATCCGGACCTCGCCGAGATGGCCACCTGGATCACCGACGTCGAACGCACCGATGCCGTGACCGTCCAACTGACCGACGGGGACCCGATCCGGCTCTACCGCAGATTCGTCACCGTCGTGATGCTCACTCGGGGCATCGCGGAGTGACGGCACGACCGATGCGGGGGGGAGCGGGAGCGTGACGACAGGGCCTGGCTAGGAGGCGCTGATGCAGAAGGGCTGCCCGGACAGGTCCAGCAGTACCGTCCAGTGCTTTCCGCCCGGCTGATATCCGGGCTTCGTGGCACCCAGGGACAGCAGCCGCTCCTCGGCGGCCGCGACGTCGTCGAAGGAGAGGTCGAGATGGAAGACGAGCTCGTCCGCCGGCCAGTTGGGGGCCTGGAAGTTCTGGGCGGTGTAGAAGACGTAGCTGGTCGTGCCGTCGCTGATCATCGCCGCCGTGTCACCGTAGGTCTGGGTGACCCTCCAGCCCAGGGCGGCGGCATAGAACGCGGCCAGCTCCTTGCCGTCGTGCCCCCAGAACGCCGCACACTTCACCTGCGCCGACCCGCCGGCCATACCGTTTCCGCTGCTCATCGCGCCGCTCCTCGATTCCGGTGCGGGCCGCGCCACTCACCGCCCGCACCACCGACGCTAAGAGCCGAGTAGGACACGGGATGTCCGCCATGCCGGGCTACCGGACGGCGGCGGCCCGCCGGTCCGCCGCCGTCCCCGCCGCGTCGTAACCGTCCGCAACACCCGGCACCAGAACCACATCCCCCTCGATGTGCCGGGTACGCAGCGGCAGGATCTCCTGATACGCGGGCGAGTCGTACCAGGCGCGGGCCGCGTCCATGTCCGGGAACTCGATGACCACGACAAAGCCCGGCCAACTCCCCTCCCGTACCTCGACCTTGGCGTTGTGGACACGGAACCGGCCACCGAACGGGTCCATGGTCGCCTGGATCTTCTCCAGGTAGACGGCGATGTCGGGGTGCGGTGCGGCGGCCGGGCGGAGGTGGGCGATGCCGAATGCGGTCATGGGGCTGCCTTTCTCGTGGTGCGCGGAGGTGCGCCGACGTCCACGTTTCCAGCCGGGGCCGCACGGGTCGATGACCTCCGAGGTCATGACGTCTCCCCCGTCTCCTCCATGGTGTTGACGTCAGGGGCCCGGTACGCGACGTCGGCGCAGGCGGTGGTGCTGCCGCAGCAGTGACCGGCCCCAGGTCCGCGCGCTCAGCCCAGCGCCGCCAGCTCCGTCCCGGCGAGCAGGAATCCCCCGACCCCGAAGTCCGCGGTGGAGTCATAGGTGACCGGTTGGCCCGATTCCGGCCGGTCACCGACGGCCTGGACATAGCCGAGGAAACCGTCGGGGTGCACGGCGGTGCCGACCATGGCATTCCAGGCGCGGGCGACGACGGGTCGGAAGGCGCCGTGCGGCACGAGCCCGGCGCGCAGTGCGTAGGCCGTCCCGTAGGTGAAGAACGCGGTGCCGCTGGTCTCCGGCCCCGGCAGATGCGCGGGGTCGGCGAGGTTCACATTCCAGAACCCGTCGGAGCGCTGGACAGCGCGCAGCGCGTGGAGTTCGCCGACGAGGGCGGCGCGGTAGGCGCGGACGGGGGCGAAGGTGTCCGGGAGTACGGCCAGCACCTTGGCATGCGCGCCCGCCACCCACCCATTGCCGCGCGACCACAGAACGGGCTTGCCGTTCGGCGACGCCATTCCGCCGGGCAGGAACCGCTTGTCGCGGTACCACAGCCCGCTCTGCGGATCGCGCAGCCCCGGGCCTCCCTCGGCGCTCTTGGTGTGGGTGTAGAGCGCGTGCATGGCGTCCCAGTACGTACTGTCCTCGCGCAGCGCGCCGAGCCTGGCGAACGGCGGCATCGCCATGTGCAGCGCGTCGTCCCACCACCAGTCGTCGTGCTTCTCGGCCGAGGTGTCGACCATGCGGCGCAGCGAGTCCTCGATGGCGGCGATCTTGGCCTGGTCGGGCGAGGCGTCCAGCCCATAGAGGTCGAGGTGGACCTGCCCGGCGCAGTGGTCGTCGGCATGCCGGGTGGTGACGCCGTTGTGCAGCCCGTACGCATGCTTTTCCGCCCAGCCGGCGGCGTATGCGCGATAGCGGGGCTCACGGGTGAGGCGGTGCAGGGCCATCAGCCCGCTGAAGAAGGTGGCGCGGGCCCACTGGTTGTCGCCGGGGTCGGCATGTGACCCGATCCAGTGGTCGGCGACCTTGCGCAGTACGGCGACGATTTCGGGGCGGGGCGGCAGCCGGTCGGCGGGGCGGCGGGCGGGCAGTGCGGTGCCTGCCGCGCATGCGGCGCCGGTAGCGAGGAATTGCCGGCGTTCCATGAGGTCACACCTCTCAACCGGTATCGGTCATATCCATGAACAATGTTCCTGTGAATGACTCTGCCGGGTCATGGTGGCAGCCAACTCCGCGGTACGGAAGAGGCGCTGCACACCCGGCTGCCGCCCCCGTATGCCTCCGGGATGGCCGATCTCCACGAACTCCTGCTCACCCTCGACCTGCCGGACGGCCTCCCGTCGCAGGACCTCACCCTGCTGCGGCGGCATCTGGACGAGGAGCTGCTGTCCTCCCGGGGCCCCGCCGCGCGCATCGGAGGAACGCTGATCGTCGACCTCCGCCGCAGCCCGCACGGCTGGGCCCCCACCGCCCGCCAAGAGGTGCATCCCGACGAATTCCCCGAACTCCAGGACCCCTTGACCTGGCTCGCCGGGCGGACCACGACGACCGGCGCCATCGGACATCGTCGCTTCTACGAGAACGATGTCCCCCATGGCAGCTGAAGCCCATGAACGCGCCGTGGCGGCCCTGGGCAGGGATTCTCGATCGCCTCTCGTGACGAGGTGCGCGGACCACAGGGAGACTCGTTGAAGACACCCTCCCCACCCACCCAGCCACTTCGCTCCTGCTCGCCGGCTCCTTCGCCGGCCCCGACCTGCCCGACGCCTACGCCCACCGCACCAACGAGTACGTCATCCAGGAACTCGGCACGATCGACGAGGCGTTCTGCACTCTGGACGACTTCGACCAATCGATCCAGGACAGACCGACCGAGGACTTCCAGACCCTCCCGGAGATCTTCGGTACCGCCGACGACCCCAAGGACGCCCAGGCCGAAGCGCGCCGAGCAGTGACCGGAACCGACCAGCTCACCAACGAAGCCCGCCACCAACGAAGCCCACCACCAACTGTGCACGGATGAAGGCACAGTGCAGTACCGCAACGCTCTCGACGGTTTCCTCCCGGAGTACGGCGTCCAGCCCACCACGGAAGCCGGAGTCACCGGCCCCGACGGCACCGAGAAGATCCAGAACGTCTGAACCACGCGCGTCACCCGCTTCCAGTTCACTCTCGAACTCTGGCTCCCCACCCCCCAGGTGAAGCAGTCACACTCCTGCTGTCCGCAGGGAGGACGGGGCTCGCTGCGCCTGGACCGGCGCACCGCAAAACGGAGGGCCTCCCGCGCGCAGTGGTTCTGCCCGGGAGGCCCGACAACCCGGCGAGGCGCCGTGCCAGGCGTTCCGAGCCGGACGGGATGCGACGACACCACCTCGGCCGACCCGCCCCCTGCCCCTCCGCTCAGATCGCGCCGTCCCGCCCCGCCCAGTACGGATCCCGCAGCCGCCGCTTGAAGAGCTTGCCCGACTCGTCCCGCGGCAGCTGTTCCTCGAACACCACGGCCCGGGGCACCTTGTACCCGGCCAGCCGCTCGGCGACATGGGCCCGTACCGCATCGGCGCCGAGCACCACGCCCGCCTCGGTCTGCAGATGCGCGGCGAGCACCTCGCCGAACTCCTCGTCCGGGATGCCGAACACCGCCGCGTCCCGCACCCCGTCGAGGCTGAGGAGAGCGCCCTCGATCTCCGCCGGGTAAATGTTCACGCCGCCGGAGATGACCATGTCGTTGCGGCGGTCGCTGAGGTAGAGGTAGCCGTCCGCGTCGAGATGGCCGATGTCGCCGATGGTGACGTATCCCGGGAGGCCCGGCGCTTCCATCGCGGCGCGCTTCGCGGGGTCGCCGAGGTAGGTGAACCGGGGCCAGTTGTCGGAGGGTTTGAGGTAGATCTCGCCGGTGGCGCCGGTCGGCACCGGCTCGCCGTCGGGCCCGAGGACGGCGACCCCGCAGGTCCCCTCGGCTCGGCCGACCGTACCGGGGTGGGCCAGCCACTCCGCACTGTCACACCACGTCACGGCGCCGGTCTCGCTGCCGCCGTAGTACTCCCGCAGCACCGGTCCCAGCCAGTCGATCATGGCGTGTTTGATATGCGGCGGGCAGGGCGCCGCGGCATGCACCACCGAGGTGAGCGAGGTGAGGTCGTAGCGCTCGCGTACGTCCTTGGGCAGCCGCAGCAGCCGTACGAACATGGTGGGGACCATCTGCACCTGCTCGATACGGTGCCGTTCGACCAGCCGCAGAAATTCCTCCGCGTCGAAGCGCGGCATCAGAGTGATGTCCAGGCCGGCGGCGAGCGCGAGGACGGCGTGCTGGCTGGGGGACGCGTGGTAGAGCGGGGCGGGGATGAGCGTACGGCCGCCGGGGGCGACGGCGAAATACTCCAGGAAGGACTGCACCGCGTCGGTGAGCTGCTCCTGGGGGACGGGTTCGCGCAGAACTCCCTTGGGACGTCCGGTGGTTCCGGAGCTGTAGATGACGGTGGGCGGACGATCCGCGGCGGCCTGCGCCAGCGGCTCGTGGCCCGCCAGCCAGGAGTCCAGGAGGGGGTACGCGCCGGTGGCGGCCGGCGCGGCAACGCCGCACGCGGCCGCGACACCGCCGGGAACCGGGACCTCGACGACCCGTACCCCCTCGGGCAGTACGGCGGTCACCGCGCCCAGCATGTCGCTGTGCACGAACACGGCCTTGCTGCCGCTGTCGGTGAGCACATGCCGTAGATCATCGTGCTTGAAATGCCAGTTGACGGGCACCGCCGAGGCACCCAACTGCGCGGCGGCCACGGTGATTTCGAGATGGGCGGGCTCGTTGCGCAGGACGACGGCGATTCGGTCGCCCGACTCAACCCCCATGGCATGAAGGCCCGTTGCGATCCGGGCGGCACGTTCGAGGAACTCGGGATAGCCGCGCTCATGGCCGGCGGAGCGGATGGCGGGCGAGGACGCGGCAGAGGCGACGGGGTCGTCCATGGTGCCTCCCATGTATGTCGGCGGCGCCCATTGAATAGCCGACTGCGGCGGATTTCCAGACCGCGGCCGGTTCTGCTGACGCGATGTCAGTGCGGGGTGTGTGCGGTACGCACGACGTGCATCCGACGCCCCCACCCCCTGTTACATCCGAGGTATCCCGTCACACCACCGCCCCAGGGGCGCCGAAATCGCCACCGCTTCTCCGTCATCCTCCACGGTCCTCCGATGTTTGACGCTCCAAGGGCTTCCCATAGGTGCTCCGGGGACAGCACCATGCGGGGACCTGCCGTCCGAAGGAGCGAACCATGCGCCAGCGCACACGACGCTTCCGGCTGTTGGGCGTCATGGGGGTCTTGAGCGCCCTGCTGCCGACCCTCGGCCAGCCCGTGGCCGCGGCAACGCCACCGTCCGGCCCCGGCACCAACCACGCGACCGACGACCCCTTCACCTCCTCGCGGACCTCCTGGTGGCGCCAGGACCGCTTCGGGATGTTCATCCATTTCGGGGCGTACTCCAACCTGGAGGGCGAGTACACCCGGCCCGACGGCACGGTCTGCCGTAACGCCGAGTGGATCAAGCGCGAGTGCAAGATCCCCGACGAGGTGTACGAAAAGCAGGCCGCCGGCTTCAATCCGGCCGAATTCGACGCCAAGGCGATCGTCCAGGCCGCCAAGGACGCCGGCCAGCGCTATATCGTCATCACCGCCAAGCACCACGACGGCTATGCGATGTGGCCCACCCGGCAGAACACCTGGAATCTGCGCGACCACTCCTCCTTCGACCCGCACCGCGACATCCTCGCCGAGCTGAAGAAGGCCGCCGACGCCGCCGGCATCAAGCTCGGCTTCTACTACTCGATCTGGGACTGGCACGACCCCGACTTCGCCGACCCGGCGACCTTCCCCCGCTACAAGAAGCGGATGTACGGGCAGCTCAAGGAGCTGATCGGCGCCTACGATCCGGCGCTGCTGTGGTTCGACGGCGAATGGGACGCCGACAACCCCACCAACACCTGGTCCCGCCGGGACGGTGCCGACCTCCAGGCGTATCTCCACGGCCTCGACCCCGGCCTGATCGTCAACAACCGTGTCGGCAAACGCGAGGTGGTCGACGGCGACTTCGGCACGCCGGAACAGGAGATCCCCGCCGAGCCGGTCGACGGGCAGCTGTGGGAGAGCTGTATGACGCTCAACGACCACTGGGGCTTCGCCAGGTACGACACCCACTGGAAGTCGTCGGCCACGGTCGTCCGCAACCTCCTCGACGTCGCAAGCCGCGGCGGCAACTACCTGCTCAACGTCGGCCCGGACCGGCTCGGCCGCATTCCGCAGCCGTCCGTGGACCGGCTCCGCGAGGCCGGCCGGTGGCTGAGCGCGTACGGGCAGGGGGACGCGGTGTACGGGGCCGGGCACACCGGTCTGGTCGCGGACCCGTCCTGGGGCGCGGTCTCGCGCCGGGGCAAGGAGCTGTACGCAGCCGTCACCTCCTGGCCCGCACCCGGCAGCCCGCTGCATCTGACCACCCAGGTCCCCTTCCGGGTCACCTCGGCGGAGGTGCTGGGCAGCCCGCAGCACGTGCAGGTCAAGGCGGCGGGCGACGGCTTCGACCTCACCCCGTCCGGCCCGGCCACCGGCCCCGCCGCAAGCGTCATCCGGCTCACCATCGAGCCGCCGGCGGCCGCGCCCGCGGGCACCGGAACGGGGCTGACGGCGCAGACCTGGGCGAACGACTCCTTCACCGGGCCACCCGCGGTGACCACCGTCGACCCGACCGTGAACAAGGCCTACCGCTTCGACGGCTCCCCGGCCCCGGCGGTCCCCGCCGACCACTTCAGCACCCGCTGGACCGGCAGCATCCAGCCGCGCTTCACCCAGACGTACACCCTGACCACCGTCTCCGACGACACCGTACGGGTGTGGGTCGACGACAAGCCGGTGATCGACAGCGCCGTCCCGCACGGCCCGAAGGTCGACAGGGCCACCGTCACCCTCGAGGCCGGCCACCGGCACCGCATCCGGATCGACTACACGGAACGCACCGGGGAGGCTCATATGAAACTGCTGTGGTCCAGTCCCAGCCGGCCGCAGCAGACAGTGCCGCAGCGGCAGCTGTACGCCCGCTGACCGCCGACGCCCTGCGGAAAAGAATTCCCGCCCGTTGAGCTGTTCGGGTCATCGGCGCCCGCCGGGACGCAACTCCGCCCGCGCGCCGTGCGCCGTCACCCCCGCTGTCAGTGCCCCCTCCTATCCTCGGGGAGCATGAACCATGACGAGATCCTGCGCACCCACGGCGAGGCCCTCAAGCTCTTCGGGAACCGGGTCCATGCCGTCGGCGACGACCAGTGGGAGGACCCCACACCGTGCACGGAATGGTCGGTGCGCGATCTGGTGAACCACCTCACCGCCGAGCAGCTGTGGGTCCCCCGCCTGGTGCGGGACGGCGCCACCATCGCGCAAGTGGGCACGGATCTCGACGGCGATCAGCTGGGCGTCGACCCGGCCTCGGTCTGGGACCGCGCGGCGGTGGCGGCCGTGGCGGCGTTCAGCGCACCGGGCGCGATGAATCGCACCGTCCATCTCTCCTACGGCACCAGCCCGGCCGATGCGTACTGCGCCCAGATGATGGCCGATGCGGTGGTGCACGCCTGGGATCTCTCCCGCGCGATCGGCGCCGATGAGCAACTGCCCGACCACCTGGCGACGGCGGCCCTGCGCGAGGTCGAGCCGTACGCCCCGGGCCTCGGCGCCTCCGGACTGTTCGCTCCCGCGATCGAGCCCCCGGCCGACGCCGACGACCTCACCCGGCTGCTGGGCCTGCTGGGCCGCCGGCCCTGACCCCGCACACGCGACAGGGAGCGGCCGCGTGCCGGCGCCGCTCCCGTCGATCCGCTTCCTTCGGCCGTTGCACCGCAGCCGGCCGATGACGCGCGATCAGTCGATCTCGCGCGATCAGTCGATGCCGCGGAAAATGTACGGCTCGGCGGGGTCGTCGTCGCAGCCGGCGAGGCGCACGGGGACGCAACGGCCCCAGACCTCGAGGTTACGGACTTCCTTGATACGACCTGGCCGGTCACCGTGCTTCGACCGGGGCTGCTTGTACTGAGCCTTGTGCAGTGCCACCACGCACTCCTTCATTGAGGTAACGGTCCGACGCGGTGGCGCCTTTTTCACAAACCGGGAGGTCAGCCAGGGTTTGTGGCGGTCCCGCGACGGGCCAATGGTGTTGGCGTCGCCCAGAAGGGTCGTCCGTCGACCACCAGAGTATCGACGTCCCCCGCCGCGCGCTCGGCATTTTCCGGCGATCCAGGCAGGTTGTCGGGCGGCGGAAACAGCACTCCCCGGTTGCCGATTTCGTTTGGTTTCTTACGATCTCTCGGCGCTCCCGCGGTTGCAGGATCGGTCCCGGCGGCCGCGCGCCTGTCCCCCAGGTGGGCGGCCGTAGTGCTACCCATGGGCGGGTGGAATGGTTCGCGGATCCCGGTTACTGGCTCGGGCGGCTTGTGTTCCAGCGGATGCTGGCGGTGATGTACCTCGTCGCGTTCGTGGCGGCGGCCCGGCAGTTCCGGGCCTTGATCGGGGCGCAGGGGATGCTTCCGGTACCCGAGTTCGTGGCGCGGGTCCCGTTCAGGGCGTCGCCGTCGGTCTTCCACCTGCACTACTCGGACCGGTTCTTCGCCCTGTGGTCGTGGGGCGGGGCGGCGCTGGCGGCAGCCGTTGCGGCGGGGGCGGCGGACGCCGTGCCGCTGTGGGCGTCGATGGTGATGTGGGCGGCGCTGTGGGCGATGTATCTGTCCATCGTCAATGTGGGGCAGACCTGGTACAGCTTCGGCTGGGAGTCGCTGCTGCTGGAGACGGGCGCGCTCGCCGTCTTTCTCGGCAACGCCGCAACCTCTCCCCCGGTGCTCGTCCTGTACCTGCTGCGCTGGGTGCTGTTCCGGGTGGAGTTCGGGGCCGGGCTGATCAAGATGCGCGGCGACCGCTGCTGGCGCGATCTGACCTGTCTCTACTACCACCACGAGACGCAGCCGATGCCCGGCCCGCTGAGCTGGTTCTTCCACCGTCTTCCCAAGCCCCTGCACCGCGTCGAGGTCGCCGCGAACCATGTGGCCCAACTCGGCCTGCCAGTACTCCTCTTCACCCCTCAGCCGGTGGCCGGATGGGCCGCGTTCGCGATGGTCGTCACCCAGCTGTGGCTCGTCCTCTCCGGCAACTTCGCCTGGCTGAACTGGCTCACCATCACGCTGGCCCTGTCCGCCATCGCCCCCTCGTGGTGGCCCCCGCCCACGACGCCCGCCGCAACCCCGCTGTGGTTCGAGGTCCTCGTCCTGACGGCCGCCGCACTCGTGGCCGTCCTCAGCTACCGCCCGGCACTCAACCTGCTGAGCCGCGCACAGCGCATGAACACCTCCTACGAGTCCCTGCACCTGGTCAATTCCTACGGCGCCTTCGGCAGCATCACGCGGGTCCGCCAGGAGATCGTCGTGGAGGGCACGGCGGACGCCGTGACCGGCCCCGACACCACCTGGCTCGCCTACGAGTTCCACGGCAAGCCGGGCGACGTCCGCCGGCTGCCGCGCCAGTTCGCCCCGTACCACCTCCGACTGGACTGGCTGATGTGGTTCGCGGCCCTCTCCCCGGCCTATGCCCGGTCCTGGTTCGGGCCCTTCGTGGAACGCCTGCTGGAGAACGACCGGGACACCCTGCGTCTCCTGCGGACCAACCCGTTCCCCGACACCCCACCGGCCCGCGTACGGGCCCGTGTCTTCCGGTACCGCTTCACCACATGGCAGGAACTACGCGAGACGGGCGCATGGTGGCACCGCGCGGAGCTGCGGGACTTCCTGCCGCCGGTGGCGTTGTCACCATTGCCACCGGCGTCGGCCGGATCGCCGATGCCGCCGACTCGGCGAACCCGGCCGCTTCAGTGATCCCGGCCGCCGCACGCTTCCCGATCGGCCGGGCGAACCCGGCCGCGCCGGTACCTAAGCCACCCCGGCCTTCTCGCTGAGCCCGGCCCGCTCCGTGCCCTCCACCCTCTCGGTGGCCTCCGGCACCCGGGGAATCCCACCGGCCTCCGGCACTCGGGACATGCCGCTCGCCTCCGGCACCTCGACCGGCTCGGCCACCTCGGCCACCTCGGTCACCTTGGCCGTGTCGTCCGCCCCCGTCTCCGCGGCCGCACCGGCGCGCTCGGCCGCCGGCCGCTCCCGCACCTCCTCGCGGAAGGCGATCGCCATGTCCCGGGCGTGCCGTAGGCCGATGCGCGCGAAGTCCCTTTCCAGCTCGTCGAGTTCGACCAGCGTCTTTGCCCGGTCGCGGCCCAGTCGGGCGCGGGATTTCGTCAGGCCCAGGCGGGAGAGGGCGACGCCGCGCGGTTCGTGCATGTCGCTGAATTCCGCCAGGGCCAGGGCGTAGGTGTCACGCGCGGACTCGTAGCGGCCGGCGCGGTACTGGACGTTGGCGCGCATCTTGTGGTTGTAGGCGAGGGCGCTCGCCAGGTCCATGGTCCGGCAGATGGCCTCCGCCTCGGCGAGGAGGGCCAGGGCGCGGTCCGGGTCGCCCTGCACGGAGAGGACGTCGGCCACGCCGCGCAGCGACCAGGCGCGCCCTCGGGCGTCATCGGCCTCGGTGGCTATGCGGACGGATTCCTCGAACAGCTCGAGTGCCTTTGCGTAGTCGCCGGTATTGCGGTGCATCTGGGCGATGCCGGACATCGCCCAGACCATATGGCGGGCCTCGCCGTGCGCCCGGCCTTCTTCGAGGAGGCGCTCATGGAGTTCGGCGACCGCGGCGTAGTCGCCCTGGATACGTCCGGTCTCGGCGAGGCCGGCGAGGGAGTAGCCGTGGGCGAGGCGGTCACCGCTGCCGGCGGCCAGTTCGACGGCGTGTCCGAGCAGGCGGCGGGCGAGCGGGAGCGTGCCGCACTGGCGGGCCAGGGTGCCGCCGCTCCACAGGGCCCAGGACATGGCGCCCGCATCACCCGCGTCCCGTGCGCTGCGGTAGCTGTCGCGCCAGGCGGCGCCGGCGTCGCCCACCCGGCCCAGCCGGCGGTTGGCCTCGGCGACCGCGAGGGCGGCGCGCGCCCGCTCCAGTGCCGTGCCCGCCTCGGACTGTGCGCGGCTCGCCGTGGCCAGCACCTCCTCGTACGAGGAGTTCACGCCCAGTGCCGAGCCCAGTTCGCCCTGATATTCCGGGGCGAATGCCTTGCCGTACATATATCCGTGGCCTCTCGCTCAACTCCGTGCATTGATCACGAAACTACGTGCCGTGCGCGGTGCCGCGAATCAATCCGTGTATGGGTTTGTGCCGTACGACTCGAGTGCTACGCCGGGGGTCGTGGTCATCACCGGGGTGTACGGGTAGGTCAGGGTCGGCCGGCCCGTGGCACTCCTCGGGCGTTGCGCCCTACGCAATCCGAGTTGCGGATCTTGCCTTGGTGCGCGGCACCGGCCATCCTGACCGGCACATTCGCCATCCGCGATCAGCGATCAGCAAAGCCGAGGTGTGGCATGAGCGCAGGACGAGGCAGCGGGAGCGGATCCGGCCCGGGCACAGGCCCAGGCGCAGGCCCACGCTCAGGTGCAGGTGCAGGTGCAGGCGCCGGGGCCGGTGTCGGGCGCCGGCAGCTCCTGGGCGTCGGCGCGGTCGGGTTGGCGGGCCTCGCGGCCGGGTTGGCGGGCCTCACGGTCGGGGACGCCGCGCCCGCGCGGGACAGGCCCCGCACCGGACGCCACCCGCGCGCCGAGCGCCCGCTCTTCCTGGGGACGTACACCTCGAAGGAGGGCGGCGGCACCGGAGTCGGACTGGGGACGTACGACACCCGCGACGGGCTGATCACCGCGACGGGTGTGGTGGCCGGCGTCGCCGATCCCTCCTATCTGGCGCTCGCGCCGTCCGGGCGGACCCTCTATGCGGTGGATGAGCAGGAGGAGGGTGGTGTGACGGCCCTGGCGCTGTCCGCCGACGGTGCGCCCCCCAAGGTGCTGGGTACGCAGGCGACCGGCGGCGCCGGGCCCTGCCATCTGTCGGTGCATCCCAGCGGACGGTGGCTGCTGAGCGCCAACTACCTCTCGGGCAGCGTGGCCGTGCATCCGGTCGATCCGGACAGCGGTGTCCTGGGGGCGCGTACGGACCTGGTCGTGCACTCCAGTCCGCCGCCCGGCCCCGGCCAGGACGGACCGCATGCGCACCAGATCGTCACCAGCCCGGACGGCCGCCATGTGCTCGCCGTCGATCTCGGCAACGACACGGTGTACACCTACCGGCTGGACGAGCGCGCCGGACGGCTCACCCAGGCGTCGTATGCGACGCTGCGGCCGGGCACCGGGCCCCGGCATCTGACGTTTCACCCCTCCGGCGCGTTCGCCTATCTGGCGAACGAGGTCGACAACACGGTCGTGGTCTGCCGCTACGAGCGGTGGAGGGGGCGGCTGACGCCCGGTGTGCCGCAGTCCACCGGGACCGGCGGGGGCACGAGTTACCCGGCGCAGCTCCTGGTCACCCGCAACGGCCGCTTCGCGTATCTCGCCAACCGCGGTCACAACAGCCTGACGCGCTACGCCGTGGAAGCGGCCGGCGCACGGCTGCGCCTGCTGGACACGGTGCCGGTGGGCGGGGACTTTCCGCGCCAGATCGCCTTCTCGCCGGACGAGCGGCTGCTGTTCGCGGCGAACCAGAAGTCGGGATCGGTGACGGTGTTCTCGGTGGACGGGGAGACGGGGACCCTGGGGAGGGTGGGCAAGCCGTTCGGCGCACCGATGCCGGTGTGCGTGCTGCCCCTGTGACCGGCCGCGCCGGGGCCCTGCCGGTACCGCCGTGGTCAAGGCGGTGGCGGGCGGCCGGATCATTCAACTGTGGCTGCCCGGCACCCCGTTGTGGGCGGTCAGCCCGGTCCTGTTGAGCGGGCGGCGGCGGACGTGATCCGCTCCCTCGTGCTGCGGATGGTGGGTTTCTCCGTGGTGTCCATCTTTCCGGTGGTCGCCGTGGTGTCCTGGACGTCGAAGGCGATCGGGGTGAGCCCGTGTGCCGCCGTGCTGGACCGGCTCGCGCCGCCGCCCGCGTCCGGCACGGTCAGGAATGCCCTGGTGGTGATCGCCGTACCGTCCTGCCTGAATTCCGCGCTCTCCACCTCGTCCGGATGTTGTGCGCGCTCACCCGTAACGGAGATCCACCGCGCGGATTCACCAAGGTGAGCCGCGAGCGGAGTGCCGCGCCGGGCCCTGCTTACCGCACCGTCGGCCGGCTATCCGTCCGTGATCGCCGCCTGGATTTCACCTGATGTCCCCTTCTCCTTCCTCATCAACTCCTAAGGCGCCATTGCCCTGTTCGCCCATTTCGCGATCTCCGGCGCCCACTCAGCCGGGTGACCATCGCGCTGATGGCGCTGATGGCGCTGATGGCGCTGGTGATCAGGGGCGATGGCCTTGCTGCCGGACAGGCGGGCAGCCGGTCGGACGGGCAGCCGGTCGGACGGGCGGCCGGGCAGCAGCGCAGCCGGGCGCAATTCCTGCTGAGCCTGCCGACGGTCGCCGTCGCATATCGACCGCGTACAAAATCCGGCGCCGACGGATGCAAAGGCGATACCGACGGCCGTGAATTCCACGAAATCCCGTCGCGACATGCGGGCAGGCCGTCCGCGGCGCCACGGACGGCCTGCATTCCCTCAGCCGCATCGCTCCCGACTGAATTACCCGGTACGGGCCCGGGGAGCCCGGAATTCGGTCAGTTCACCCCGGAGCGCCGTACGGCGAGACGCATGCCCGGGTAAATGAGGTCCGGGTCCGCGCCGATCACCGGACGGTTCAGCCGGTAGAATTCCTGCCAGCGCCATCCGTGCGCGGCGGCAATTGCGCTCACCGTGTCCCCCCGGTTCACGACGACAGAATCGCCGGTACTCCGGTGGCGTGCCGCTTTCCACCGCTTCTCCGGAGAGGGCGCGGCGTGCGGGGCCGTGGTGCGCGGAGTGGTCGTGCGGGGCGTCGTGGCGCGAGGGGCCGTGGTGCGTGGAGCGGCCGACCCCCGCAGGCCCAGCGAGGCCGAGCAGGCGGGCCAGGCGCCCCACCCCTGCCGGGCCAACACCCGTTCCGCCACCTGGATCTGCTGGATTCGGCTCGCCCATGCCGCCCGGGATGCGTACGTTCCGCCGCCGAACGAGCGCCAGGTGGTGTGCGCGAACTGCAGCCCGCCGGAGAAGCCGTTCCCGGTGTCGGCGCGCCAGTTCCCGCCGCTCTCGCACCCGGCCAGGCGGTCCCAGGTCCCGCCGCTCGCCGCTTCGGCCGACCCCTCGGCCGTCACGTTCAGCGCGCCGGCCGCCAGCAGTACCGCGGCCGCCGTGACACCCCGGACCCCCCGGCCCCGGAATTCACTCCGGCCGGCAGATTCCGATCCGGTCTCGTGTACCTGAGGAAGTTCCATTTCATACTCCCGTCGCTCGCCGCTCAGTTGCCTGGCGGCCATTCAGGAAACGTGGCACCTCTACGGCTTCGCTTGCGTACCGCTTTGTGTTGCGCCGCATTACCGCTCGCTCTTTCCGGCATTGCCCGATGTTTCCCGTGCAGCGAATTCCGCGAGGCGCCATGAATTCGACGGGGTCGACACAACCATGCCCGGAGTTCGCATCGACAGAGCGCGCGGTAGCGCCTTCGGCGGTCGGCTTGCCCCCTTGCCGCCACTTCGGGTACAGCAGCCGTCGCATGGCGCACGTCCCTGCCGGGTAGGGGCGCACCCTTCATGCCAGAGGCACGGAAGCCCGGAACGAATCGCCCACGCGTTCCCATCGAAGGCGTCCGCCGGGCGCACTCGTGGGGATCGGTGCACACGCGCGGCGCAGGTCCGCACGCACCGCGCACGGCCCCCTACGGCCGTGCCCCGATCAGCCGGCGGGGCCGGGCGTGACGTACTGCCGTAGCAGGTCGCGTAGTTCCGCCTCGAACTCGTCGTAGCGGCACCGGAGTTCGCAGCCCGGCCAGTCGGGCGGAAGCAGCAGGTCCGGGAGCAGCGGGTCGGTGAGGAGGTGGCGCAGCACCGCCGCCGAGACCGTGAAGCGTTGCGCGGGAGTGGCGGCCCCGTCAAGAGCGGCCACCAGGGCGCGCGCCCGCGCCGACCAGCCGGACAGATCCCACAGCGTGCGCGCCAGCGCCGCCGGGTCGCCGTCCGGGGTGCCGGTCAGCAGGGTGCACTGCTCGGTGACCACGGCCGGGCGGGGCCGTTCGAGGTTGCCGGGCCGCAGCCAGGTGCCCTCGCGCAGCTCGGCCAGCCGCAGGTCCGCCATCGCGTGCCGCAGCGCGGTCCGTTCGGTGGCCGGCCGGCGGTCGACGGTGACCACGGCGATCTCCCAGCCGCCGTCCCAGGACCGGGTCCGGGGCGACCGGCTCTCGTCCTGCCGGGCCTGGCGCGCCAGCAGCCGGGCGGTGAGTTCGTACGAGCCGTCGCGCTGCCGGAGGTCGCCGGCGGCCACCATCCGGGAGAGCGCGACACGGACAGTGCCCTCGGCGATGCCGAAGAGTTCGCCGACCCGCACCAGGGCGCGCGCGGGCATCCGGGGCGGGTGGTGCCCGAGGAGGGTGCTCAGCACGATGGAGCGGGCGGTGAGCGGCCGCAGCGCGAGGGGGTCGTCGTTCATATGTGCCCGGAATTCTAGCCAGGCCACCGCCCGCCCCGGCCTGTGCGCTGCACCGTTCCGCTTCGCGCATACCGTCTCGCTGGGCTGCACGACCCGCCCTACTGCCCCTGACCACACGGCCTGCCTGCGTCACCACCCTTTAGCTTCACGGGAGTTGATGCTCCGCAGCTTCGGGAGGGTGACCCGTGGCAGCCGTGCACGTGACCGTGTGGGGCTCCCCCTCATGGCCGTGGCCGAGCCCCTCGCCGACTCCCTCGGGGGCCGCCTCCTGCGGGTGCCCGGGTACGACCCGCACACCCAGGAGCCCGCCGCCGTCAACGCCGCCCCGCGGGAGTTCTGGGGCTGACCTGCACAGGGCCTTGCACGCAGAGCCTTGCGCACAGGGCCTTACACACTTCCCACAGCTGTTCTGAATCTGTAACGTCAAGGGCATGACCGTCACTCACGAAGTCCTGAATCAGGCTCCGCCGCTGACCGAGTTCAGTACGGCGGACGAACCGGTCCTGCTGGAGACGCTGCGCCGGGAGGGCGCCGAGTGGGGCGAGCGGGAGGTGTCCGCGCTGGGGGCGCTGGCCGGTACACAGGCGGTGCAGGACCAGGCGCGCCGGGCGGAGGAGCAGCCGCCGCGGCTGCACACCCACGACCGCTACGGGCACCGCATCGACGAGGTCGTCTTCCACCCGGCCTGGCATCAGCTGATGACCGTCGCGGTGGAAAACGGGCTGCACGGCGCGCCCTGGTCCGACGACCGCCCCGGCGCGCACCTGGTGCGCGCCGCGAAGTTCTACGTCTGGTCGCAGGCCGAGCCGGGCCACGGCTGCCCGATCTCGATGACCTACGCCGCGGTCCCCGCGCTGCGCACCGCCCCGGACCTCGCCGCGCAATACGAGCCGCTGCTCGCGTCCCGTACGTACGACTTCGGACTGCGGGCGCCGCTGACCAAGGCGGGCCTGATCGCGGGCATGTCGATGACGGAGAAGCAGGGCGGCTCCGACGTACGGGCCAACACCACGCGCGCGGTGCCGGCCGGCGACGGGACGTACCGGATCACCGGCCACAAATGGTTCACCTCGGCACCGATGAGCGACGTGTTCCTGGCCCTGGCCCAGACCGCGGAGGGGCTGACCTGCTTCCTGGTGCCGCGCGTACTGCCGGACGGCACCCGTAACGGCATGCATCTGATGCGGCTCAAGGACAAGCTCGGCAACCGCTCCAACGCCTCCTCCGAGATCGAGTACGACGAGGCGGTGGCCTGGCCGGTGGGCGAGCCGGGCCGCGGGGTGCGGACCATCGTCGAGATGGTGAACATGACGCGGCTGGACTGTGTGCTGGGTTCGGCGGCCGGGATGCGGGCGGGGCTGCGGCAGGCGATGCATCACACCGCTCACCGGCGGGCGTTCGGGCGGGAGTTGGACCAGCAGCCGCTGATGCGTGCGGTGCTGGCCGATCTCGCGATCGAGTCGGAGGCGGCGACGCTGCTGGCGATGCGGCTGGCGGCGGCGGTGGACCGGTCGCAGGCCGGCGACGCCCAGGAGGCGGCGCTGCGGCGGCTGGCACTGGCGGCGGGCAAGTACTGGGTGTGCAAGCGGGGCAGCACGCATGCGGCGGAGGCGCTGGAGTGCCTGGGCGGCAACGGCTACGTCGAGGAGTCCGGTATGCCGCGGCTGTACCGGGAGGCGCCGCTGCTGTCGATCTGGGAGGGGTCGGGAAACGTCGCCGCGCTGGACGTCCTGCGGGCCCTGGGCAAGGAACCGGCCGCCCTGGACGCCTTCTTCGCGGAGGTGGACGCCGCCGCGGGCGCCGACCGGCGGCTGGACGCGGCGGTGGCCGGGGTCCGCGAGATGCTCGGCGGACTGGCCGTTGCGGAGCGGGCGCAGCTGATGGCGCGGTCGCTGGCGGAGCGGATGGCGCTCGTGCTCCAGGGATCGCTGCTGGTGCGGTACAGCCACCCCGCCGTGGCCGATGCGTTCTGCGCCTCGCGGCTCGGCGGGGAGTGGGGCAACGCCTTCGGAACGCTGCCCACGGGCGTCGACCTGGGAGCGATTCTGGACCGCGCCAGGACGAAGGCCCCGGTTGTGGGCGGGGCCTGATGTCCGTACGGGTGGAGCGTACGGGGCCGGTGATGACGGTGGTGCTGTCCCGGCCGTCCGCCCGTAATGCCGTGGACGGTGCGACGGCTCGCCAACTGGCCGATGCCTTCCGAGAGTTCGAGGCGGACGACGGGGCAAGAGTCGCGGTGCTGTGGGGTGAGGGCGGGACGTTCTGCGCCGGTGCCGACCTCAAGGCCGTCGGCACCGACCGCGGCAACCGCGTCGCGCCGGACGGCGACGGCCCGATGGGCCCGACCCGGATGCGGCTGAGCAAGCCGGTGATCGCGGCGGTCGCCGGGCATGCGGTGGCGGGCGGCCTGGAGCTGGCGCTCTGGTGCGATCTGCGGGTCGTGGAGGAGGGCGCGGTCTTCGGGGTGTTCTGCCGGCGCTGGGGAGTGCCGCTGATCGACGGCGGTACGGTACGGCTGCCCCGGCTGATCGGGGCGGGCCGGGCGAGGGACCTGGTCCTGACGGGCCGCCCGGTCCCGGCCGCGGAGGCGCTGGCCATCGGCCTGGCGAACCGCGTGGTGCCGACCGGGACGGCGCGGGCGGAGGCGGAACTCCTGGCAGCAGAGATCGCCCGCTTCCCCCAGGCGTGCCTGCGCAGCGACCGGGCCTCGCTGCTGGACCAGGAGGGCATGGACGAGGAGGCCGCGATGGAGGCCGAACTCCGCTATGGACAAGCGGTGTTGGCGAAGTCCCTGGAAGGCGCGGCCCGATTCGCGGCGGGCGCGGGGCGGCATGGGGAGCCGGACGGACCCTAGGGGGTGGGCGAACAGATCCCGTAGGGGTTGCGAGCGCCCCCTGCGGGGCCACAACGTGGCGGGCTAGGGCGGTATTCCCTGTGCGTACGGCCCCGCCCCGGTCGGCGCTCGGCCCGCCCCGACATCGCTCGGCGGGCCCGGCAGCGCTCGGCGGGCCCGGCGCTCGGCGGCCCCGTACCCGACCACGTGCGCGACAAGACGCTGCCCGGACGGGGCGCCACGGCAGGCGGCCGGTCAGGAACCGCCCCCGGACCGCACCCGACCGCACCCCGACCGGCCTGCCGACCGACCGGTCCAGGCCCGCGCCCGGTCGTGCCCGCGACCGATCAGGCAGGCGGCCCGCCCGTCAGCCCCGCGGCCGTCGGCCGCCGAACGCCTCCAGGGTGCGTTCGAGCATCGGCAGTGCGCGGACCACGCGGCGGGTGCGGATCAGCGCGTCCCACGCGGGCTCGAATTTCTTCCAGCCGCCGGCGTAGGCGAGGTGCCGGAGCCGTTCGTGGGGGCCCGGCTGGGACGCTGCGCCGCGCCAGATGTTGGACCAGCGGTAGAAGTCCCGGTAGGCGCGCCAGTAGCCGTCCTCCAGCTGGCGCGGCGTCATGCCCTTGGGGCGGTAGACGACGTGGCGGGTGTCGTAGAGGTCCCAGTCCTGGTGGACGATCCGGTCCTCGGCCGCCAGCTGCTTCCACAGGCCGGTCGACGGGTACGGCGTCATGATGTGGAACGTCGCCGTCTCGATGCCCTCCCCGACGGCCCACTCCACCGTACGGTCGAAGACGTCCGGGCCGTCCTGGTCCAGCCCGAAGACGAAGCTGGCGTTGACCATGACGCCGGCGTCGTGCAGGCGCCGCACGGCGGCCCCGTAGTCCCGGCCGATGTTCTGGTCCTTGCGCCGCTCGGCGAGGTTTGCCCCGTTGACCGTCTCGAAGCCCACGAACAGGCTGCGCAGCCCCGCGTCCACCGCCTGTTCCAGCAGCCCCGGCTCCAGCACCGACTTCACCGTGCCGGCCGCCTGCCACAGCCGCCCCATCCCGCTCATCCCGTCGAACAGCGCCTCCGCGAAACGGCGGTTGCCCAGCAGATGGTCGTCGAGGAAGTACAGATGCCTGCCGGGCAGCCGCTCGATCTCCGCCAGGGCGTCGTCGACGGCCTGGGTGTAGAAGGACTTGCCGCCCTCGAAGAAGGCGTCCTTGTAGCAGAAGTCGCAGTGGTGCGGGCAGCCGCGGGACACGACGAGGGAGTTGGGCACGAGATAGAGCTGACGCTTGATCAGATCGCGTCGGACGGGGGGAAGTCCGGCCAGGGTGCGCTGCTTTGAATCGTAACGGCGGGCCGGCGCACCGTCCCGCAAGTCCTTGAGGAACAGCGGCCAGGTGTCCTCCCCGGGCCCGGTGAAGAGGGTGTCGGCGTGGGCCGCGGCCTCCTCCGGAAGAGATGTCGCATGGAGGCCCCCCATGGCCACGTGGACGCCGCGCGCCCGGAAGTGGTCGGCAATCTCGTAGCTGCGCCGGGCCGAGGTGATGTACGGCTGGATCACCAGCAGGTCGGGGGCCTCCAGCGTCTCGATGTCGATCCGTTCGACATGCTCGTCGTACAGCGTCACCTCGTCGTCCGGGTCCAGATATCCGGCGAGGGTCGCCAGGCCGAGGGGCGGGAAGAGCGAGTACTTGACGGGCCGGAACAGCGGGCTGGTCGCTTCCGTCAGGGCGGGAAGAATCATCGTCACGCGCATGTCCGCTAAGACTCCGGGGGTCGTGGGGGCGGTTCCGCCGACGTGCCGACGCGCCGCACCGGCACCCCCGCCCGGCGCACGCGCAGACACCACCCGGGGGGCCTTTCTTGAACGTGTTCAATTCTGCGGTACTGTCGGCCGTGGAACGTCCGGACCGTCATGGAAGGGGGACGTGGTGACCGTATTGGTGCAACTCATCGTCATGCTCGGGATGTTCGTGGTGATCCCGCTGGGGGTCTCGCTGATCGACGGGCCCGGCCTGGTCCGCATCCGGCAGATCTGGCCGCTCGCCGCCGTCGCGGGCTCGGTCGCGCTGTGGCTGCCGCGCGGCCCGGTCGCCACCGGCTGCGCCGCGGGGTACGCGGCGGCCACCCTGGTGCTCGCCGTGCAGGCGCCCCGGCGGCTGGCCCGCAACCGCTCGTTCGCGCCGTCCGAGATCGCCGTCCTGACCGCGCTGGCCACCCCGGCGGTCGCGGGCCTGGCGCTGGTCGCCGAGCGCGCCGGACACCGGCTGTTCGGCTTCGACCTCGACATCCTGGCGCTGACCGTGCCGCACTTCCACTTCGCCGGATTCGCCGCCGCACTGATCGCGGGGCTGGTGTGCCGCGCCACCGGGGGCGGCCGGGCGGGTCGGCTCGCGGCGCTGAGCATCCCGGTCGGCACCCTGCTCGTGCTCGCCGGTTACTTCATCGACGACTGGGCCGAGCTGGCCGGTGCGCTGGTGCTGACCACCGGCATGTGGCTGGTGGGCCTGCTCACCTGGCGGGACATCAGGGCCACCGGGCCCGACCGGATCACCCGTGCGCTGCTCGGCTGCTCCGCCGTGGTCCTGGTGGCCACCATGCTGCTCGCGCTGAGCTGGGCGCTCGGCGAGGCGACCGGCCTGCCGCACCCGTCCCTCGCCTGGATGGCCGCCACCCACGGCCTGGGCAACGCCCTCGGCTTCGCCCTGTGCGCCCTCCTCGCGCAGCGCCGCCGGCACCCTGCGGCGTGGCGAGCCGGGGCAGGAGCCGTTGCCGGTTGCGCCTGATGGCTTTGCCAAATACCTCCGCCGCCGGCACCCCGCGGCATGGCGAGCCGAGGCAGGAGCCAACGCCACTACCCGCCCTACCGCCACCCCTGAAGGAGCGTCACGCATGAGCACCGCCCACCACTCCGGCGACGTCAACTACCCCGAAGAGGGCGGCACCCGGCGCACCCCGCTGCCGTCCGGCTACGCCCATCTCCACGTCCAGGTACCGATCGGCCGGGGACGTGACGTCCTGGTGGCGGCGGGCGAGGCGGTCACCACCCTCCGGATGCACCGCACCGCCGGTGCCGTCATCCGGGCCGACGCCACCCGCGCCGCGCGGGGTGTCGCCATCGAGGTCGGGCTGGGCATCGGCCCGCTGCGGCTGCGGGCGCCGTGCCGGGTGGTGTGGACGGTGGCCGACGAGGACCGGATCGGCTTCGGTTACGGCACCCGGGACGGACACCCCGAGTGCGGCGAGGAGGCCTTCCTGGTCGAGCGGCGCGCCGACGACTCGGTGTGGTTCACCGTGACCGCCTTCAGCCGCCCCGCCGCGTGGTACACCCGGCTCGCCGGCCCGCTGGTTCCCGTACTCCAGCACGCCTACGCCCGGCACCTCGGCCGGACCCTCCGCCGGCTGGCCCGGAGGGCCGTCACAGGGCCGCCACTCACACCCTGATGACGTGCGGAAACGCGGAGTTACCGACGAGTAGGCCGAGGCGCTCCTGATCGCCATACGTCCACCTCTCATTCATCATCCCGTCACCACCACACCTGCCGCCCGTGAGAGAAAACCAAGCATGTGTGATGACGAACTGATCCCGCCGCAGGCGGACCTGACCGAGCGGGAATGGCTGCGGGCCGGCTCGGAGGCGGCGCCCGACGGGCCGCCGATGCGCACGACGGGGCGGGTGCCCCGGTTCGTGAACCGCCGGACGCTGCTGGGCGGCGCGATGGCCGGTGCGGCGCTTACCGTGCTGACGTCGGGGGCTCAGCAGGCCGCCGCGTCCACCGCGTCCCGCCCCGGGGCGCCGGGGGCCTTTCCGTTCCCCGAACACCCCAATGGCAAGGGTGAGTTCGCCGTGCTGGTCACCGGCGACGCGGGAACGGGCGACGAGGCGCAGTACGCGGTGGCGGCCGCCGCCCGGGACGTCTGCCGGACCGAGGGCATAGGCCTGGCGGTCGGCCTCGGCGACAATATTTACGAGAACGGTCCCGAGTCGGCACATGATGCGGAATTCCAGGACAAGTTCGAGAAGCCCAACAGCGGTATCGATGTGCCGTGGCTGATGGTCCTGGGCAATCACGACTGCTCCGGGCTGATCCCCGGCAGCGGCGGCGACCCGTCCCGCGGGGACCGCGAGGTCGCCTACGCCACGACGTCGAAGCGCTGGTACATGCCGAGCCGCTACTACAGCGTGCCACTGCCCGCCGCCGACCCGCTGGTGGAGTTCTTCGCCATCGACACCATTCCCTGGTCGTCGTATGTTGCCCAGCTCGACCCGTACTTCCGCTGGGACGGCCCGTACATGCGCGAGCAGCGCAGTTGGCTGGACGGCGCGCTGCGCGCCTCGCGGGCCCGCTGGAAGGTGGTGCTGAGCCACCATCCGTACCTCAACAACGGCAAGCACGGCAGCGCCGGTTCGTACGACGGCTTCGAGATCGGGAACTACACCAGCGGCGTCCACCTCAAGGACATGTACGAGAACGTGGTGTGCGGGCGCGCCGATCTGATTCTGTCCGGTCACGACCACACGCTGCAGGTGCTGGAGCCGACCGCGCGCACCGGCGGCACCCGGCAGGTGGTGTGCGGGGCGTCGGCCAAGACGGAGGACGGCAAGGCCCACTTCGGGAACCCGGCGGCCTGGCAGAACTTCTCCGACCACGGATTCATGGTGCTGAAGGTGTCGCAGGCGCGGCTGACCATCGACGTCTACACGGTCGATGTGGCGACGCGGACGGCCACCTTGGCACACCGGACGCGGCAGACGGGGCCGGTTGCGGCGGCGCGGGCGCACGCCTGACGCGGGGGGACGGGGCAGGAATCCCCTCCCCTTGAGGGAGGGGAGGAGCCTCGGGGCTGCTACCAGGTGAACGTGGCCGAGGCGCCCGCCGGAAGGGCGTAGCCGACGTGCTTTCCGGCCCAGTTGATATCCATGTGCCGGGTGGTGGCCGTGTCGTTGTAGGCGATCAGCGCCTTGGAGCCGTCGGGGTTTCGCCAGGCCACGTTGGGGACGGCGGCCGAGGCCGTGGAGGCGATGCGCCGGGCGCCGGGCCGTACGAACTTGGTGAGGTGGCCCATCGTGTAGTACTCGACGGTGTAGTCGACCGTGCCGTGTGCCGCGTCGCCGTGGTGCACGGTGAGCAGACCGGTACAGCTGCCGCAGCCGCCGTGGTGCGGGCCGTGGTTCTGGTCGACGGCGAGGGACCATTTGACCCAGCTGCGGCCCCAGTTGCGGGTGTAGTCGATGAGATTGTGCATGTCGTCCCGCTGCTGGTCGGGGGCCCACGGGCCGCCGGAGTGTTCGGTGTCGTACGCGGCGAGGCCGGGGTAGCGGTCGTGCACCCGCGTCTGCTCGGTGACGTCGCCGCGGTACCCGTGCCAGGCCACGCCGCCGAAGTTGGGGTGGTTGCGGATCGCCGGGTCGTCGACGGTGGGTGCGCCGAACTGCGCGTATCTTTCCCAGTTCCAGTCCAGCGCAAGGACTTTGGTGGACAGCCCGGCGTTCTTCAGGGCGGGCAGCAGGTCGTTCCTGGTGAAGTGGGCCAGGCCCGGTCCGTGCCACCGCATGGACGGGTAGCCGGCGCAGCAGGTGGGTTCGTTCTGTACGGACACGTAGTCGACGGGCACACCGTGGTCCCGGTAGGCGCGCAGGTACTTCACGAAGTACCGGGCGTAGGCGGCGTGGTACTTCGCCCGGAGCCGGCCCTGTTCGAGCTTGCCGTTGTCCTTCATCCAGGCGGGCGCGCTCCAGGGAGAGGCCATGACCTTGAGGGCCGGATTGAGGCGGCGGGCCTCGGCGGTGAGGGGCAGGATGTCGGCGAGGTCGTGCGCGAGGGTGAAGCGCTTCAGTTGGGGGTCGGTCCGCCCGGCGGGCAGGTCGTCGTAGGTGTAGCCGAAGCGGGCGAGGTCGGAGGCGCCCATGGGGTTGCGGAGGAAGCCGAGGCCGATGCCGTCGTGGGGGTCGAAGAGCTTCCTCATCACCGCGGCGCGGGTGGCGTCGCCGATCGCGCCGCTGCTGTGCAGCAGCCAGGCGGCGGAGTCGGTGAAGGAGGCGCCGCCGCCCTCGAAGGTCTGGTACGTCGTCGACTCATCAACGGTCAGATCGGCGGTGCCGTGCGGCCCGTGGCCGGGGGTGAAGGTGAGCGGATCCTGTTGCTCCAGCCCCTTGACGACCTGACGGCCACCGGGACCGGAGGTGGTGGTGAGGTGGACCTGGACCTGGACCCGTTCCCGGCCGGTGGTGTCGTGGCCGACCGGGGGTCCGAGGGCCGTACAGACGAGTGTCAGGGCGGCGGTGGCCGCCCCCGCCGCGCCGGTCAGGACGCGGCGGGGTCTTCGGGATCTCATGGCGAGGAGTGCCCTCCTGGGGAAGGCGGAACGGGCGCGCACACCATGCGTCTGCCCACGGGGTGGGCGACTGCACTCCGCCGGGCGCGTGCAATTTCCGCACGCCGGTGTCCGTACGCGTAAAGAGCGCGCCGTCACCCGTCCTCCGTACACCCCCTGCCCTT
The DNA here is from genome assembly GCF_040651455.1 of Streptomyces sp. NPDC048483. Taxonomy (NCBI): domain Bacteria; kingdom Bacillati; phylum Actinomycetota; class Actinomycetes; order Kitasatosporales; family Streptomycetaceae; genus Streptomyces; species Streptomyces sp. NPDC048483. The sequence continues at coordinate 31,042 of NZ_JBEZJZ010000021.1, read as the reverse complement.
CGCGCAGCGCAGGACATGCGGGGCATCCGGCCGCCACCTAAGGTGAGCGCACGGCCGCGTTCCGCTGGACATCGGCCGCGGAGGCGCAGCGCACCATGACCAGGCAGAGCGGACCGTCCCCCGGCGGCTACGACCCCCGCCCGTTCCAGGACCCTCCCTCAGCCACCGGCCGGGGAGACCCCCGCCGCGTCCCGGAGCACTTTCCCGGCGTCTCGCACCATGAGCCGATCGGCCTGCGCCGGCGGCTCGAGCTCAACCGGATGGGCACCTTCGACTGGGACCTGGACCGCGGCTTCATGGATCTGGACCCCGGCGCGCTGGAGGTCTTCGATCTGCGCGCGGACGAGTACGACGGTGCGCCGCTGTCCCTGGCCGCGCGGGTGCCGCCGGAGGAGGGGATGCGGCTGGACGCGGCGGTCTCCCAGGCGCTGCAGGAGGGCGGCTCGTCCTACGGGGCGTACTTCCGCGTCCGGTGCCGCGACGGGACGCCGCGCTGGGCCCACTCCCAGGGGCGGATCCTGCACGACGAGGACGGGCTGCCGTACCGGATCATCGGCATCGTCCGGGAGGCGTCCGGCGAGCTGGCGGACTCCGCGCTGCTGCGCTCGCTCCAGCAGGAGCGGCAGCGGCAGACCGTGATGGTGCAGCAGACCACGGCCGCGCTGTCCCGGGCGCTGTCGGTCGCGGATGTGACGCGGGTGCTCACCGGCATCGGCGGCGCGCGGCGGTTCGGCGCGGACGGGCTGGTCCTGGGGCTGGCCTCGGGCGACCGGTTCGAGATCATCGCCGTCGCCGGGATGGACGGCGAGGTGCCCGAGGAGATGCGCAGCTCCCCGCTGGACGACACCCTGCCGCTGTCCGAGGCGGCGGCCTCGCGGCGGCCCGCCTTCCTGGGCACCCGGGGCGAGCTGATCGCCCGCTACCCCCGGCTGCGCCCGTACAGCCACCTCCTGCCGACCGGAAGCGCGTCCTTCCTGCCCCTGATCGCGCAGGACACCGTCATCGGGGCGCTGGGGCTGTTCAGCGCCGAGCCCTCGGTGCAGTCGACGGAAGCCAAGAACCTGGCGCTGGCGCTGGCCGGTGTCGTCGCCCAGTCGCTGCAGCGGGCGACGCTCTTCGACCAGGAGCGGGAATTCGCCACCGGGCTGCAGGCGACGATGCTGCCGCGCCGGGTGCCGCCCATCTCCGGCGGTGAGGTCACCGTCCGCTACCACCCCGCGAGCGTCGGGCGGGACATCGGCGGCGACTGGTACGACGTGATCGCCCTGCCCCAGGGGCGGACCGGCCTGGTGGTGGGCGATGTGCAGGGCCACGACACACACGCGGCCGCTGTGATGGGCCAGTTGCGCATCGCGCTGCGCGCCTACGCCACCGAGGGGCACTCGCCGGAGACCGTCCTGGTGCGGGCCTCCCGCTTCCTGGCCGAGCTGGAGACCGAGCGGTTCGCAACCTGTACGTATATCCAGGCCGACCTGGACTCGGGGGCGCTGCATGTGGCCCGGGCCGGCCACCTGGGCCCGCTGGTCTGCGACAGTGCCCGGCACATCGACTGGCCCGAGATCCGCGGCGGGCTGCCGCTGGGCGTGGCCACCGCCTTCGGGCACGACCACTTCCCCGAGACCCAGCTGTTCCTGGAACCGGGCTCCACGCTGCTGCTGTGCACCGACGGCCTGGTCGAGCAGCCGGGCCGGGACATCTCGGCCGGCATCGACGCGTTGACCGCGGCGTTCCGCACCGGGCCCGCGGATCTGGAGGCGCTCGCCGACCGGCTCGCGGCGCAGCTGTGGGCCGAGCCGGGCTCGGAGGACGATCTGGCCCTTCTGCTGCTGCACCGGCTGGCGAGTCCGGGGGCCGCCACCACCCCGCGGCTGCGGCTGCATGTCCATCAGGCCGACCCGTCGGGCACCGCGGAGGTCCGCTCGGCGCTGCGCCGCACGCTGGACCAGTGGCGGGCGGGCGAGGTCACGCACAACGTCGAGGTGGCCGCCTCCGAGCTGATCGCCAATGCACTGACCCACACCGAGAGCGGTGCTCTCGTCTCTGTGGAGCTGGTCCCCGGCACCCCGCGGCGGATCCGCCTGGAGGTCGAGGACCGCTCCAGCTCCTGGCCGCGCCGCCGCAGCCCCGGCGAGACGGCCACCTCCGGCCGCGGCCTGATGCTGGTCGAGGCCCTCGCCGACCGCTGGGGCGCGGAGCCGCGCGGCTCCGGCAAGGCACTGTGGTGCGAGTTCGCGGTGCCGGAGGTGACGGTGAAGGCAGGAGTGGGGGTGGTGTCGTAAGAACTCCCTTACGCGCTCAGGTTCCTGACGCTCGATCGCCTCAGTCCCCTCAGTCCCCTCAGTCCCCTCAGTAGTCCCCTCAGCCCCCTCAGTCCTCCGGCCCGTACCACACCGTCGTCATGTTGCAGAACTCCCGGATGCCGTGCCCGGAGAGCTCCCGGCCGTAGCCGGAGCGCTTGGCGCCGCCGAAGGGGAGGCCCGGGTGCGAGGCGGTCATGCCGTTGAAGTAGACACCACCGGCCTGCAAGTCCCTTGCCAGGCGGGCCTGTTCGTCCGGGTCGCGGGTCCAGGCGTTGGAACTGAGCCCGAACGGCGAGTCGTTGGCGACCGCCACCGCCGCGTCCAGGTCCGCGACGCGGTAGAGCGTGGCGACCGGGCCGAATGCCTCCTCGTGGTGGATGCGCATGTCGGGGACGATGTCGGAGAGCACCGTCGGCTCATAGAACCAGCCCGCGGGGCGATCCGGCGGGCGACGGCCGCCGCACCGCGCGGTGGCGCCCTGGTGGACCGCGTCGTCGACGAGTTCCTCCAGGTCGGAGCGGCCCTGCTCGCTGGCCAGCGGGCCGACGTCGGTGCTCTCGTCCATCGGGTCGCCGACGGTCAGCGCGGCCATCCGTTCGGTGAAGAGGTCCGCGAAGGCGTCATAGACATCGGTGTGGACGATGAACCGCTTGGCCGCGATGCACGACTGCCCGTTGTTCTGGACGCGCGCGGTGACGGCGACGGCGGCCGCCTTGTCCAGATCGGCCGAGGGCAGGACGACGTACGGGTCGCTGCCGCCCAGTTCCAGGACGGTCTTTTTGACCTCGTCGCCGGCGATGGAGGCGACCGAGCGGCCGGCCGGCTCGCTGCCGGTCAGCGTCGCGGCGGCGATCCGCGGGTCGCGCAGCAGGTCCTCGACGGCGCCGGAGCCGATCAGCAGGGTCTGGAAACAGCCCTCGGGGAAGCCCGCCCGACGGAAGAGTTCCTCGAGGTAGAGGGCGGTCTGCGGGACGTTCGAGGCGTGCTTGAGGAGGCCGGTGTTGCCCGCCATCAGGGCCGGGGCGGCGAACCGTACGACCTGCCAGAGCGGGAAGTTCCAGGGCATCACCGCGAGCACGGTGCCGATCGGGCGGTAGCGCACCACGGCGCGGGCGGCGCCGGAGTCCGCCACGTCGGCGGGGTCGGGCTGCTCGTCGGCGAGGAGTTCCTCGGCATGGTGGGCGTACCAGCGCATGGTCTTGGCGCATTTCTTGGCCTCGGCGCGCGCCTGGGCGAGCGGTTTGCCCATCTCTGTGGTCATGGTGCGGGAGATGGTTTCCCGGTCAGCGTCGAGCAGGTCGGCGGCGGCGAGCAGCAGTTCGCTGCGGTACGCGAAGCTCGTCGTGCGGTGGTCCTGGTAGGCCTGCTCGGCACGGACCAGGCGGTCTTCGATCTCGCCCGGGTTGTGCGCGTCGAAGGTCTTCAGGGTCTCGCCGGTGGCCGGATTGACCGTGGCGATGGCCATGATTCAGCACCTCCTTGGAGAGAGCGGTGACGGGGCTCAGGAGAGCGGTGAGGGGGCGGGGGACGGCTCCGGGACCGGGTCCGGGTCGGGTCCGGGCGGATGCGGGACCGGCGACGGATCCGGCGGCATGGGATCGGGCGGCTCGGGCGTAGGCGGCGGCCCGGGTAGCGGCTCCGGTAGGGGAGCGGGACCGGGGTCCGGGGGCGGCACGGGCTGGGGATCACGGTCGAACGTGCGGTCACTGCGCGTAAGCGGTTGCCGCGGCACGGGGGCCTCCAGATTCGAGACGTCTCATGGCACATTGGCCCCCGTACCCGAGTCTGGCCCGTGTATGGCCCCCGCGCACGGTGACGCTGCGCTTTGCCTGGGCCGACGTTTGGCTTCCTCACCGCTGCGCCTGCGGCGAGCCCCCCGCTGCGCTTTGCCCAGGCCGACATTTGGCTTCCTCACCGCTGCGCCAGCGGCGAGCCCCCCGCTGCGCTTTGCCCGGGCCGACATTTGACTTCCTCACCCTTGCGCCTGCGGCGAGCCCCCCGCTGCGCTTTGCCTGAGCCGAACGTGCCGGGCTGTCCCGCCGTTGCTCCCCCACTGCCTAAAGGGCGTGGGAGGTACCCTCAGCGGCGGGCGGTTGCCGCTGCGCGGGGCTGTTCGGGTGCGGGACCGGACCTCCGGACTTCGTCCTGCGGTCCGGCCCCTCCCCGTTGTGGGTGGTGAGAAGACCGGTGGGGGTGCACGTAAGCGGTCACGCGCGCCCAGTGGTCACAAGACCACCGGCACACGACACGCAACGCCCGCCCCCACCGGCCCCTACCACCCACCCACGGGAGGGGACAGGCCGCAGGACGAAGTCCGCAGGCCCTTCCCCGCACCCAACAAACCCACGCCCGCCGCTGGGGGTACCTCCCACGCCCTTTTAGGCAGTGGGGGAGCCACGGCGAGAAACCCACCACGGCGGGACGGCCGACAACGTGAGGCCCGAGCAAAGCGCAGCGGACCGGCGGGACGGCCGACAACGTGGGGCGCCGGCCCGACCGCCGCGATCACCCCAGCGGGAAATGGCAGAGCACCCGGTGACCGGGACTGACCGGCTCGGCCACCGGCGGCTCCGTGGCGGCGCACAGGGCGGTGGCGGCCGGGCAGCGGGTGCGGAAGCGGCAGCCGGAGGGTGGCGCGGCGGCCGAAGGGGCCTCGCCGCTCAGCGGGGCGCCGGCCGGGGCGGCGTCCGGGTCCGGCACATTGACGGTGTCCAGCAGTCCCCGGGTGTACGGGTGCAGCGGATGGGCGAGGACGCGCGCGGCGGGGCCGCTCTCGACCAGCTTGCCGAGGTACATCACCCCGACCGTGTCCGCCAGATGCCGTACCACCGCCAGGTCGTGCGAGATGAAGAGATAGGCCAGCCCCTTCTCCCGTTGGAGCGCGTGCATCAGGTTGAGGATCTGGGCCTGTACGGAGACGTCGAGGGCGGAGACCGGTTCGTCGGCGACGACCAGCGAGGGCGCCAGGGCCAGGGCGCGGGCCAGGCCGAGGCGCTGGCGCTGGCCGCCGGAGAACTCGTGGGGATAGCGGTCCACCGCGCCCCGCGGCAGTCCGACATCGTCCAGCAGCTCCGCGATCCGCCGCCGCTGTTCGGCCCGGTTGCCGATGCCCTGGATGGCCAGCGGTTCGCGCAGTACGGCACCCACCCGCATCCGGGGGTCCATGGACGCGTACGAGTCCTGGAACATCAGCTGCACCTCGCGGCGGTGTGCGCGCAGTTCCCGTCCCGTCAGGGTGGCGATGTCGCGGCCGGCGAAGCGGACGGTGCCCTCGGTGGGCGCTTCCAGGCCGACGGCCAGCCTGCCGAGGGTGGACTTTCCACTACCGGACTCCCCCACGATGCCGAATGTCTCTCCGCGCCGTACGGTGAGCGAGATGCCAGCCACCGCGCTGAGCTCCACGGCGTGCCTCGTGCCCGATCTCCGGCGGGCTACGAGGCCGCCGTGCAGCGCGTAGGACTTGGCGACGCCGGACAGCCGCAGCAGCGGTTCCCCGGTACCGGCCGGGAGCTCGGCGGGCGCGGGCGGACGGAGTTCGGCGGCCGGGTCCGTAGCAGCGGGTGCCGCGTCGGCGGGGTGGAAGCAGGCGACGGAGTGATCGCCCGCTGCCAGGTCCGGCTCGCAGGTGCGGCAGAGATCGGTGGCGACGGTGCAACGCGGGGCGAAGCGGCAGCCGCTGGGGCGGGTGAGCAGGGACGGCGGCAGGCCGGGAATGGTGGCCAGCGGACGCGCGGCGTTCGTGAGGGCGGCTCCTGACCGGGGGAATTCGGGGACGGCGGCGAGCAGGGCCTGGGTGTAGCGGTGCCGGGGTGCGGTGAACAAGGATCGTACGGGGGCGCGTTCGGCGATCCGGCCGCCGTACATCACCGCGACCCGGTCGACCCGGCGGGCGATCACGCCGAGGTCGTGGGTGACCAGGATGAGCGCCATGCCGAGGCGTGCGCGCAACTCGTCGATGAGTTCCAGGATCTGGTGCTGGGTGGTGACGTCGAGGGCGGTGGTCGGCTCGTCGGCGATCAGCAGCCGGGGCTCGCAGATGAGCGCCATGGCGATCGCGACGCGTTGCCGCATCCCGCCGCTGAGCTGGTGCGGGTAGTTCCTCATCCGCTCGGCGGGGCGCGGCATGCCGACCAGCCGCAGCATCTCCTCGGCGCGGGAGCGGGCCTCGGCCTTGCGCACCTTCCGGTGCAGCAGCAGGGGTTCGGCCACCTGGGCGCCGATGGTGAGGGTGGGGTTGAGGGAGGTCAGCGGGTCCTGGAAGACCATGCCGATGGTGTTGCCGCGGATGCCGCGCAGGACGGGTTCCGGGGCGGCGGCCAGATCCGTACCGGCGAAGTGGACGTGGCCGCCGGTGATCCTGCCGCCGGGCGGCAGCAGTCCCAGGACGGACAGCGCGGTCATGGTCTTGCCGCAGCCGGATTCGCCGACGATGCCGAGCGAGCCGCCGGGCGCGAGGTCGAGGTCGATGCCGTCGAGGGCGTGGACGGTGCGGCCGCGGCCGGTGATCTCGACGCGCAGGCCGGCGATGCTCAGCAGGGGATCGGTCATGACGGGCCTCAGTTCTTCCGGAGCCGTACGTCGAAGGCGTCCCGCAGCCCGTCGCCGATGAGGTGGAACGCGGCGACGACCAGCACGATGGCGAGGCCCGGCGGGAAGATCAGCCACCAGTGGCCGACTTGGGTGTAGGTGATGCCGGCGGAGAGCATCGAGCCCCAGTCGGCGGCGGGCGGCGGGACGGACAGGCCCAGGAAGGAGAGATAGGCGACGTAGAGGATGGCGTCGGCGATCTGGAAGGTGGCGTTGACCATGACGGTGCCGATGGCGTTGGGGAGGATGTGGCGGAGGACCGCCCGGCCCCCGCCGCCGCCCATCAGCCGCATTGCGTGGATGTAGTCCCGGCCGCGCAGCGCCAGCGCCTCGCCGCGGATGAGGCGGGCCGGGGAGAGCCAGGCGACGGAGGCGATGATCAGGATGAGGACGGGCTTGCCGGGCGTGACGATCGCGGCGACCACGACGAGCAGAAAGAGCGCCGGGATCGCGAGCGCGGCATCGGTCACCCGCATCAGCACGGCGTCCACCCAGCCGCCGAAATGGCCCGCGACCGCGCCGTACACCGTGCCGAAAAGGGTGGCCAACAGACCGGCCGCCAGGCCGACTTCGAGGGAGGTGCGGCCGCCGTACATCAGCCGTCCCAGCATGTCGTACCCGAGGTCGGTGGTGCCCAGCGGATGGTCGGCGCCGGGCGCGAGAGCGACCCGGGACAGGTCGGTGTGGATCTGGTCGGTGGGGTGGACCAGCGGGCCCAGGAAGCAGAAGGCGAGCAGGGCGAGCAGCACCAGGGCGCCGGCGAGGGCGGGCTTGTTGCGGGCGAAGACGGCGAGGGTGCGGCGGACCGGGCCGGGGGTACGGAGGCCGGCCTCGGAAGCGGGGGCATCGACGGCGGTCACGGCACGCTCCTGATGCGCGGGTCGAGGGCGGCGTAGGCGATATCGGTGAACAGGGAGCCGAGGACGGTGGCGACACCGACGACGAGCGTGACGCCGAGCAGCACGGGGAAGTCCGAGCCCTGGGCCGCGTTCCAGAACAGCAGCCCCATTCCCGGGTAGTTGAAGGTCGACTCGACGACGAGGGTGCCGCTGAAGAGGGTGGGGAGGTAGAGGCCGAGGAGGGTGACCAGCGGGATGAGGGCGTTGCGCAGGACGTGCCGGGCCATGATGCGGGCGTGGGACTGGCCCTTGGCGCGCGCCGTGCGGACGTATTCCTCGCTGAGGTTGTCGAGGACTGCGGAGCGCGTATAGCGGCTGAAGGCGGCGATGATGCCGAGCGCGGTGGTCACGACGGGGAGGACGAGTCCGGGCAGGTCGGCGAGAATGCCGCCGATGGTGTCGGCCTGGGGTGCTTCGGCGGGGAAGAGCTGGAGCTGCTGGCTGAAGACCAGAATGAGGATCAGGCCGAGGAAGAAGACCGGGGTGGCGTAGGCGAGGAAGGCCGCGCCGGTCAGGACGTAGTCGGCGGCCTTGCCGCGGCGTACGGCCTGCAGGATGCCCAGCGGGACGGCAAGGACCGTGGCCAGGGCGAGGGACAGACCCGCCAGCAGGGCGGTTTTGGGCAGGCGCTCGGCGAGCAGCGAGGCAACGGACTGGTTGAGTTTGTAGGACTCGCCCAGGTCGCCGGAGCACAGCCGCCCGAGGTACATGAGGTACTGCTGCGGCAGCGAACGGTCGTAGCCCTGCTGGTGGTTGAAGTGCGCGATGGCCTGCGGGGTGGCCTGGACGCCGAGGATGGCGCGGGCCGGGCCGCCGGGGAGCAGGTGCAGCAGGACGAAGACGAGGACGGAGACCAGCAGCAGTACGACGGCGGCCTGCGCGAGGCGTGTGGCCAGGAAGCGGATCATGTGCCGGCGCCGTCCTTCGCCCCGTCCTTCCTGCCTCTCTTCTTGCCGTCCGCCTTGACGAAGTACCAGTCCTGGGGCGCAAGGGAGAGGGTCGGATTCTGCTCGACGCCGCGCAGGTCGTTGCGAATGGCGGAGACCTGATAGGCGGGGTTGGGGGTCCACAGGACCGGCAGCTGACGGGCGACCGTACGGCCGTAGGTGCGCAGTGCGCGCGAAGCGAGGCGGGGGTCCGCCCGGCCGGAGGCGGGGGGCGCGTCGGAGTAGGCGGTGTCCCGGATCAGCCGGTCGGTCTGCGGGTCGGACCAATTGCCCATGTTGGACGGCGCGTTGGTGGCAAAGATCTTCTCGCCGCTCGGATCGGGCGGGAAGTACCAGCTGCCCTGGGTGCCGAAGAAGCCGAGCTGCCATTCAGAGCAGAGGGGTTCGGACGTCTTGCAGGGGACGGTGGTGCCCAGAACGGTGTTGAGCGGCTGCTGCCGGATGCCGAGGACGATGCCCGCCTTGCCGAACTCGGACTTGATGGCCTGCATGGTGTTGGAGGTCTCGGTCGAGCCGGACTGCGAGAGCAGCGAGAGCCGCAGCTCCTGGCCGTCCACGATGCCCGTACCGCACTGCCCCGCGCCGCTTCCGGGCCGTACGCAGCGCAGGACGCCGCCCCGGCCGGCCCAGCCGTGCGCGGCCAGCAGCACCCGCGCCTTCCTCGGGTCGTACGGATACGGGTCGCCGTCCAGGAGGCTCGCGGGGACCGGGCCGAGCGTGGGGGCGGCGCTGCCGTGCCAGATCACCCTGGAGATCGCCTTCTGGTCGATCAGATGCTGGAGCGCCTGGCGGAGATAGCTCTGGCGGAGCAGCGGCCCGGCGGTGGGGTGGTGGTAATTGAGGACGATGTAAGTGACCGCCCAGCCCTCCCAGGGGTCGATGCGATAGCCCATCTCCTTGAACTTGGCCGATTGCGCCATCACGGACGGCGGAATATAGCCGTAATCGACGCCGCCGGCGCGCAGCACATTGAATTCCGAGTCGGCGGTGGTGAAGGGCTTGAGGACCACCCGGTCGAGGTGCGGCTTGTCGGGACCGCGGTATTTCCTGTTGGGGATCAGTGACACCTGTCCCGAGGTGGTCCATTTCTCCACCGTCCAGGGCCCGTTGACGGTCTTCCAGAGCGGATCGGTGGCGAAGTGCGAGAAGCGTTTGGCGTGTCGCAGCAGCCGGGAAAAGGCCTTCTTGGGGTCCTGGTGGCCGGGGTTCCAGGCGTGTGCGGGCAGGGCGACGGCGTCCTGGAGTTCATTGGCGGTGAACCAGGCCGGGTTGTAGCCGCGGTCCAGCCGGAGCCGGAAGGTCCGGTCGTCGACGCTCTCGAAGGCGTTGACGTCGTCCGGCATCAGCCCCGGCGAATAGCCCGCCCATTCCTCCTTGTTGTGCTTGATCAGGTCGAACCAGAACTTCACATCGCGGGTGGTGACGGGTGTGCCGTCGGACCACTCGTAGCCCTTCTTCAGCGTGATGGTGACGGTCTTGTTGCCGTCGCTGTACCGGGGCGGCCGGGCGAGGCTGTGCGGGGAATCCATGGTCAGCGCGGCGCCCTTTTTCTCGGGCGCGAACAGGGGCAGGAACAGCAGGTTCTGGACGGCGCTGTTGTAGCTCGCCAGATATCCGGGGGCGCCGATCGGGAAGATCCAGTTGGGGGTGGCGGCGGGCGGCAGGGCCATGGTGACGGTGCCACCCGCCACGGGGGTGCCGCCGGTGGGACCCAGATCGGTGACAACGTTGCCACGCGGCCCGCAGCCGGCCTGCGCGAGGACACCGAACAGGACCACGGCCAACAGGCGCCCCAGGGGCCCGCGTAGTCGTCTGCCGCGCACGCCCATGCCGCCTCCGGGGATCGACCGGTCGAAGAATGCGAGCAAAGTACGGACGGCCGAGAAAGGAAGTCAAGACCTTGGCGAAACACCCGAACTGAGGTTTACTGGCGGGCAGTTGAGCGGATTGACTTATTTCGCGCCCCCGAAGAAAGTCCGCCAAAAGCGCGTCAGTTCTCCGCACGAAAGGCGCCACGCCATGGCCCCCGACGAGCAGTCCGGATCCGCCGCGCAGGTCCTCGAACTCGTCGCGAACGGCTCCGCCGCCTCCCGTGCCGATCTCGTACGGAAGCTGGGCCTGGCGGCCTCCACGGTCTCCGCCCTGGACGTCCTCGCCGAGCGGCTGACCGCACTGGCCGAGCGGCAGCGCGCGGCCGGGCGGACCGTACGCGGCGTCGGCGTCGGCGTCGGCTTCCCCGGCCCGGTGGACACCCTCAGCGAGCGGATCAGCGCCCCGTCCCGGATGCCCGGCCGGCACCTGTTCGACCTGCGCGAGCGGCTCGCCGACCGGCTGGGCCTGCCGGTCCTGGTCGACAACGACGCCAATGTGCCGGCGCTGGGCGAACACCGCGCCGTCCGCCCGGCGTTGCGTCATCTCGTCCACCCTCGTACGGCAGGCGGGCCGGGACATCGGAGCCGTACTGGCCGTGGTGGTGAACTTCTTCCATCCCGAGGCGGTGATCCTGCGCGGCGCGCTCTCCGGCGCGGAACCGCTGGTCGCCGCCCTCCGCGGGGTGCTCTACGAGCGCTGCCTGCCGATGGCGACCGGCGAACTGATCATCAGGGCCGCCGCCTGCGGCCCGGACGCGGGCCTGCTCGGCGCAGGCCATGCCGCCCTGCGCGAACTCCCCCCACCGTCCACGGAAGGTGAGCCCCCATGGCCCGCACGCCCCTCGTGCCCGCGCCCGCCGCACGCCGCCTGCGGATCGGCATCGGCGGTATGGCCATCGAATCCAGCCAGTTCTGCCCGCACCGCTCCACCTATGACGACTTCCGCGTGACGCGGGGCGACGAACTGCTGAACCGGTACACCTGGACCCGGCCGGACGCCGATCTGGCGGAACGCGTCGAATGGGTGCCGCTGGTGCACGCCGTCTCGCTGCCCGGCGGCCCCGTGGAGCGGGCGGCGTACGACCGCATCAAGGGCGAACTCATCGGCCGGATAAGGGCGACGGAACCGCTGGACGGCCTGGTCTACGACATTCACGGCGCGATGAGTGTGATGGGGATGACGGACGCGGAGGCCGATCTGACCGACGCGGTACGGGCGGCGACCGGGCGAGGCACGCTCATCTCGGCCGCCATGGACCTGCACGGCAATGTCTCGCGCCGCTTCGCCGAGCGACTCGATCTGCTCACCGCGCACCGTCTGGCCCCGCACGAGGACGCCTGGGAGACACGGGAGCGGGCCGCCCGGAAGCTCGTGGCGCGGCTGGAGGCCGGGACGGGGCGGCCGCATCGCGCCTGGGTGCAGATCCCGGTCCTCCTCCCCGGCGATAAGACCAGCACCCGACTGGAGCCCGCCAAGTCCCTTTACGGACAGCTCAGTTCGGTGGAGGCACGGGAAGGGATCGTCGACGCGGCGATCTGGGTGGGCTACGCCTGGGCAGACGAGGAACGCTGCCGGGCCGCGGTGGTGGTGAGCGCCGACGACCCCGAGCTGGCGGTTTCCCAGGCCGGACTGCTGGCCCGCCGGTACTGGAACGCCCGCCGCGACTTCCTCTTCGTCGGCCCGACCGGCGGCGCGGACGACTGCATCGCCGGCGCCGTGCGGTCCACCGCCCGCCCCTTCCTGATCAGCGACTCCGGCGACAACCCCACCGCGGGCGGCGCCGGCGACCTGGCGTACATGCTTCGCCGCCTGCTGGCCCACGACGACCTGGCGTGCGGCCGGGTCACCGCGCTGCATCCCGGCATCACCGACCCGGAGGCCGTCGCCGTCTGCTGGGCCGCGGGGGTGGGCGCCGAGGTCACGCTCTCCGTCGGCGGCCGCATCAGCGCGGGCACCGGCCCGCACGCCGAGCCGTACGAACTGACCGGCACGGTCACCGCGCTGGAGGGCCCGTCCGCGCCCGGCTCCGGCGCCCTGCGCGGCAATCCGGCCCATGACGGCGGCGGGCGGACCGCGGCCGTCACCCGCGGCGGGGTGACGGTGGTACTGACCGAGCGCCGCAAGCCATTCCATACCCGCGCCGACTTCGGGGCACTGGATCCGCTCGCGTACGACCTGGTGGTCGTCAAGATCGGCTATCTGGAACCGGAGCTGTACGCCATGGCCGCGGACTGGCTCCTGGCGCTCACCCCGGGCGGCGTGGACCAGGATCTGCCGCGACTGGGCCACCACAAGGTACGGCGGCCGCTCTACCCGTTCGACGACGAGGGATTCGAGGACCCGGACCTCACGCCCGTGCTGCTGTAGCCGGTCCTGCGGCGCACCGGCCGCCCTGAAACTGACGCCTCATCACTTTGATCCCGTTAGCGCGCGTCTCGACGTGATTCCGCCAAAGTTGGCGCACGGAGCACGGTTACCATCGAGATCACATTACCTTTCCTTGACAGTCAATTGGTGTGGATTTTACGTTCGACGGGTGCGGCATCAGTGCAGGTCAGCGCCGCACTCCCCACACCCTTTCGGAGGTCACTCATGGAGCAGCTCATCAAGAAGATGGCTCAGGACGATGTCTGGCAAGGCTGGCTGGCAGCCAACTCGGCGCAGCAGGCGGCGAAGGACGGCTGCATCAGCGCCGCTCCCAAGTCCGGCTGCATCAGCGTGGCCAAGAAGACCGGCTGTATCTCCTGACCGTCGTCCGCTGACCGTCGTCCGCTGACCGGCCCGGTGGCCGGTCGATGACGGCCGGCGGCGGTCCGGTGGCACTGTTCCCGCCGCCGGACCGCTGCCGGGCGCAGCGCCCCGAATGCGCCCGCATGCGCCCACGTTCCGAGCACATATGAGGGATTCATGGATGGTCAGCCGACCGCCGAGGTCATCGAGCAGATCCGCGACATTCCGATCTACCGCGAGTCGGTGGAGCGGGGGCACTTCCCGATACTGGACAAGCCGGAGATGGCCCGGGGCTTTCCCGACAACTGGATGACGCCCCGGCTGGCCGCGGCGCTGAAGGCCGGCGAGGCCGAGTTCGTGCTCTCCACGGGCACCAACCACGCCCGTATGCAGATCATCCGGCCCCCGTATTTCCTCCTGAATTCCTACTACCAGTTGTGGCGCGAGCACCCGGATATCGCCGGCACCTGGGAGGCGGGCTGCCGGCGCGTTTCGCTGACCACGGTGCTGGCGACGGAACACGTGGCCCGCGTGAACGCGAAGAAGCGCGGCACGGACGCGGCTTTGGTGCCGCCCCTGGACGACCGGTGGCTCGATGAGCGCACCTGCTATCTCAATCTGCGGCTCGACCCCGCGCTCTGGGAGCGCGACGAGGTGGAGCGGATGCTCGAGGAGATCCGGACGGCCGCGCAGGCGCATCCGCGCGGCTGGTATCACCTCGACTGCTCCGGCTATCACCTCGCGCATCTGCTGCGAAAGGTGGACGAGTACGGTCTGTGGGACGCATTCCCACCGCCCGCCAGCATCATCCACGCCTACGAATACACACCGGTGAACGTCCGGCGTTTCCTGGAGCAGCATTTCGCCTGCCCGATCATCGACCTGTTCGGCAGTACCGAGCTCGGCTATCTCTTCTTCAGCGACCGTCGCGGCCGGTACCACCCCCACCTCGACAAAATGAGCGTGGAACTCGTCCCGGTCGCCCCCGGCAGCGGGATCCACCACCTTGTCGTGTCCAGTGTGCGCAACCCGCACATGCCGCTGATCCGGTACCGCTCGGGAGACTGCGTACGCACGCTGGACGGCACACCCGACCCCGCCAAGATCTCCCAATTCTGCGGCCGGGAAAAGGAATTGCTCGGCTCCCCGCACGGCCCCGTCGCACAGGGCGACCTCGACCGGTGCGTGGCCGAGGCGTCCTCGCAGGTCTTTGTGCACCAGTTGCAGCTGACAGGCACCGACGAAGCCCGGCTGGCCTGCACGACGTTCAACGGTGTGCCCGTTGCGGCGGCCGAGGCCTCGGCGCTGGAACGCGGCGTCCAGGAACTCACCGGCCGGCGCTGCCGGCTGGACCACCGTGCGCACATCCCCATCGGGAAGTCGGGGAAATACGCCTGGCTCGCGAACGGTGCCTGAACCACCCGGAAATCCCACTTCCCCCGGACAGGAGAAGCATGACCAGTCAGCCGCGGATATCCGCCGCCGATCTCAAGGCGCTGCTCGGCGATTCGCTGCACTCCGAGGTGGTGACGCACTTCGCCGAAAAGACCGACGCGTCACGGGAGTTCGTGGAGCGTCAGATCACCGAGTGCCTGCGCTATCTCTATCTCGTCTCCCGGCACCGCGACCGGCTCAGCGGCCTCTTCCTGCCGGTGGAGCAGGACATCGACGAGATCTGGCATTACCTCATCCTGCAGACCCGCGAATACCGCACGCTGTGCGAGGAAAGACTGCCGGGGAAATTCTTCATCGAGCACCGCAGCATCGCCTACGAGGACTACCAGCAGGAGCCGGGCCGGGAGCAGGCTCTCGAAGAGGCGCTGCGCTGGATACCCCTGTATTGCCAGGAGTTCGGGCCGTTCGACGAAGGAGCGCTGCCGCACTGGACGATCGTCCGCTTTCTGCATGCACAGATGGGACTGTCGCTCACGGAGATCGGGGCGCTGGAACCGATGGCGGCGTGAGCGTCCCGCCACATCCGCCGCAACGGAATTCATGCCCGCATCGACATTTCCGACAGGGCTGGGAAAGGAATCATGAGGGCTCGGAACGGCGATTCGCCCCCGGGTGAAGTGCCCGCGCAGCGGCGGATACTCGCCGTCCTGGTGCTGTCCCAGGTCCTCAGCGGTGCGGGCCTGGCGGCCGGGATCACCGTCGGCGCGCTGCTCGCCGAGGAGATGCTCGGCTCGACCGGGCTGGCCGGTGTGCCCAGCGCCCTGTTCACCGCCGGGGCCGCCATCGGCGCCGTCGGCATCGGCCGTATCTGCCAGCGCTGGGGCCGGCGGCCTGGACTCGCGCTCGGCTACGGCGTCGGAGCCCTGGGCAGCCTCGGCGTCGTCGCGGCGGCCGCCGTCGGCAGCGTTCCGTTGCTGTTTCTGGCTCTGCTCGTCTACGGAGCCGGCACCTCGACCAACCTGATGGCACGCTACGCGGGAGCGGATCTGGCCTCGCCCGCGCGCCGCGGCCGCGCGGTGAGCACGGTGCTCTTCGCCACGACACTCGGCGCGGTCGTCGGCCCCAACTTGGTGACCGTCACAGGAGATGTGGCGCACGCATGGGGCATTCCCCGCCTCGCCGGGCCGTTTCTGCTGGCCGTCGTCGCCTTCGGTTCGGCCGCGGTCGTACTGGCCTGTCTGCTGCGCCCCGATCCGCTGCGGCTGGCCCGCGCGCCGGCGCAGGACGCTCCGGCGCCGGGCGCCGACGGCGGCACGGCAACGGCGTCCGACCGGCCGGACCGCCGAGGTCTGGTCACCGGCACCACCGTCATGGTCCTCACCCAGCTCGTCATGATCGCGATCATGACGATGACGCCGGTGCACATGCGGGCGCACGGGCACTCCACGCAATCCGCCGGGCTGGTCATCGCCCTGCATGTCGGGGCGATGTTCCTGCCCTCGCCGCTCACCGGCCTGCTCGTCGACCGGGTCGGCCGGCGGTGGGTCGCCGGCGCCTCCGCGGTGATCCTGCTCGGCTCCGGGGTCCTGGCCGCCGTGGCGCCGCCGCACGCGGTGCCCGCCCTGGCCGCGGCGCTGGTCCTGCTGGGTCTCGGCTGGAACTTCGGGCTGGTCAGCGGCACCGCCATGGTCACCGACGCGCTGCCGCCGGCCCGTCGCGCCTCGGCGCAGGGACTGGTGGATGTCGGTATCGCGATCGCCGGTGCGGCCGGCGGCATGTCGTCGGGCCTGGTCGTGGTGCTGGGCGGCTACCCGGTACTGGCGCTCGCGGGCGGGATCCTCGCGCTGGCGATCGTGCCCGTCATCGCAGCGGCGGCCCGGCCCCCCGCGCGCATGACACCGGCCCCGCCCGACGCGACCGAGCGGGCCGGGCGTACGGAGCGGGCGCGATGACGGCTGACACACGATGCCAACTCGGCCGGAAATCGCCAAACATGGCGTCATTTCCCGTTATCACAGGAGAAGCCTTGATGCTTCACTTTTAGAGCACCTTTGGTCTTGTCATAGATCAACCATGACGGAACGACTCCCGTTGGACACCACCGGGTCGGCCGTCCCATCACCAGGTCACGTCGGGGGGCGATGATGCGGAAGGTCAAGGTCGGCCGACAGCGGCCCCTCGGCCGGCTACTGCCGCCGGACCGGCGCGACACCGCACCCGCCCCGGCGGCTCGCCCCTCGTGCCGCGCATCCGCGGCCGCGTCGTCACCACTCCAACTGCCCGTCCTGCACTGCGGTTTCCGCAGCCGAGCGTGACCGTGGGTGGCCTGCCCCACCCTCCGCACCCCGCACCTCGCTGCCCTCGCCGCGAGGGCACCACTGATCAGCAGGAGACCTCCTCATGGAGACCTTCGTCCAGCATGCCCGGGGCCTGACGGCCCGTATCGCCGAACGGAGTGAGGAGCGGGAGACCTACGGCCGGCTCGCCGCCGGACAGTCGCCCCTCGCCCTGTTCATCACCTGTTCCGACTCCCGCGTCATACCGTCCCTGATCACCGGCGCGCAGCCCGGTGAACTCTTCGAACTGCGCACGGCCGGCAATGCCGTCCCCGAGTACCAGGAGGGCATGGCGGCCAGCTCGGAGGCCGCCACCATCGAGTACGCCATGCGCGTGCTGCGCGTCGCCGACATCGTCGTCTGCGGGCACTCGCACTGCGGCGCGGTGGGCGCGAAGATCCGCGGCGAGGACCTGACCGGCGCCCCCGCCGTACGGGACTGGCTCGCGCAGCAGCTGTCCGACGCACTGCCGAAGGACGAGGAGCCGTCCGTCGCCGCCGCGGTGCAGCAGCATGTGCGCGAACAGCTGGACCGGCTGCGCCGCTACCCGTGTGTGCAGGAACGGCTGGACGCCGGGGAAGTGAAGCTGCACGGCTGGTTCTACGAGGTGCACACCGGCCTGGTGGCAGCACATCAGCCGGCCACCGACCTGTTCCTCCCGTTGTGAAGGCGGGCGGGCATCTCATGAAGCGACTCGCCTTCTTCCGGGCGGACTTCACCGCCTCCCTCGTCGTCTTTCTGGTCGCCGTCCCGCTGTGTGTCGGGGTGGCGGTCGCCTCCGGCGTACCGGCCGAGCTGGGGCTGGTCACCGGCATCGTCGGCGGACTGCTCACCGGTCTGCTCCCGGGCAGCAGTCTGCAGGTCAGCGGCCCGGCCGCCGGACTCACCGTGCTCGTCTTCGAAGCCGTCAAGGAGTACGGCCTGGGCGTGCTCGGCGCACTGGTGCTGGCGGCCGGTGTCCTGCAACTGACCATGGGTGCCCTGAAGTTGGGACGCTGGTTCCGGGCGATCTCCGTCTCTGTCGTGCAGGGCATGCTGGCCGGCATCGGCCTGGTGCTGATCGCCGGGCAGCTCTACGCCCTCACGGACGCCAAGGCGCCGGGCAGCGGCCTCGCCAACATCGGTGCGCTGCCGCGCCTGGTCGCCGACACCGTCACCTCCGACCGGGCGCTGTCCGCCCTCGCCATCGGTGCCGGCACCATCGCCGTCCTGGTGCTGTGGCCCCGCTGGCGGCGCGGTGCGCGGATGCTGCCGGCCCCGCTGGCCGCCGTCGCGCTGGCCACCACCGCGGTGTGGGCGCTGGACCTGCCCATCGCCCGCGTCAAGGTCAGCGGGCTGCTGGACGCGATCCAGCCACCCGGCCTCTCCGACATCGGCCGGCTCGCCGACATCGGCGTGCTCGGCACGGTCCTCGCCTTCGCGCTGATCGCGTCCGCCGAGTCCCTCTTCAGCGCGGCAGCGGTCGACCGGCTGCACGACGGGCCGCGCACCGACTACGACAAGGAGCTGATGGCCCAGGGCGCCGGCAACGCCGTCTGCGGCGTGCTCGGGGCCCTGCCGATGACCGCGGTCATCGTCCGCAGCGCCGCCAACGTCCAGGCCGGGGCCAGGACCAAGGTCTCCCGTGTGCTGCACGGTGTCTGGCTGCTGCTGTTCGCGGCCGCGTTCCCGGCCGCGCTGGGCGTGGTGCCGCTCGCCGCGCTGGCCGGCGTACTCGTCCATGCGGGCTGCAAGCTCATCCCGCTGCGCGCGCTGCGCCCCCTGTGGCGCGAACACCGCGGCGAGGCCGTGGTCCTGTTCATCACCGCCGTCTCCATCGTGACGATCAACATGTTCGAGGGTGTCCTCATCGGCATCGTGGCGGCCGTCGTCAAGACCGCCTGGGAGACCTCCCACATCCACCTCGACGTCCACACCCCGGACGACGACGGACCGGTCCTCGTACGGGCCGTGGGCAACGCCACCTTCCTGCGCCTGCCCAAGCTCCTCGACCAGCTGGAGGCGCTGCCCGCCGACCGGGACGTCGAACTCGACCTCAGCGGCCTGCGCCACCTCGACCATGCGTGCGGCGCGGCGCTGACGAACTGGGCCGAACAGCACCGCCGCAGCCGTAGCCGCCGGTCGGCGGAACTGGTGTCCTGAGCAGCGGGGACCGGCCCTGCCTGCCGCGCAGCCGGTCCCCTGCCTGTCCCGCGGCCAGTCCCCTGCCGGCCACGGGAATACCGCCCCGCCCCGCCCTCGTTGTGGCCCCGAAGGGGGCGCCCGCATCCCCTAAGGGATCTGTTCGCCCGCCCCCTAGGGCTGCGGATCGCGCGCGTCGTACCGGGCGAAGGCACGTCGCCCGAGGCCGAGGCCGGTCACCAGCAGGACGCAGGCGAGGCCGCCGCCGATCACCGCGGTGGCCGGGGAGGTCAGATCGGCCACCGAGCCGGCGAGGAAGTCGCCGAGTCGCGGGCCGCCGGCGACCACCACGATGAAGACGCCCTGGAGGCGGCCGCGCATCGCGTCCGGTGTCGCGGCCTGGAGCATGGTGCTGCGGAACACCATCGAGACGGTGTCCGCGCAGCCCGCCACGGCCAGGAAGAACAGGCCGAGCCACAGGTGCCGGGAGAGGCCGAAGCAGGCGATCGCCGCGCCCCAGGAGGCGACCGCGATCAGGATGGCCAGGCCGTGCCGCCGGATACCGCCGAGCCAGCCGGAGAAGAGTGAGCCCAGGACCGCGCCGGCCGCGGGTGCGGCGACCAGCAGGCCCACGGTCTTGGCGTCGCCGGCGAACCACAGGACGGCGATGGCGGGGAACAGGGCGCGCGGGTGGGCGAGCACCATCGCCGCCATGTCGGAGAAGAACGTCATCCGCAGGTTGGGGCGGGTGGCGAGGAAGCGCAGGCCGTCGAGGACGGAGGCGCGGCGCCGTGGCCCGTCGCCCTGGTCGGGGCGCATCGCCGGGAGTCGCCACATTGCGTAGAGGGAGGCGCTGAAGGCCACCATGTCGATGAGATACGCCGCCTGGTAGCTCCACAGGCCGACGATGACGCCGCCCAGCATCGGGCCGCACATCAGGCCGAGGCTGCTGGTCAGGGAGTTGAGGGCGTTGGCTGCGGGCAGCTGCTCGGTCGGCAGCAGCCGGGGGATCATCGAGGTGCGGGCCGGGGAGTTCATCGCGAAGCAGACGGCCTGGAGGGCGACGACGGTGTAGAGCAGCCAGACCCGGTGGTAGCCGGCGAGCGCCGCGGTGGCCAGTACGACGGACATCACGGTGGCGCCGGAGGCGCTGAACAGGCCCAGTTTGCGGCGGTCGACGGTGTCGGCGATGGCGCCGCCGTAGAGCCCGAAGACGATCAGCGGGACCAGCGAGCACAGGCCCACCAGGCCGACCGAGAAGGTGGACTTGGTGATGGCGTAGACCTGGAGGGAGACCGCGAGGGCGGTCATCTGCTGGCCCATCCAGGAGACGGTGTTGCCGCACCACAGGCGGCGGTAGTCCGGGGAGGTGCGCAGCGGCGTCAGATCGGCGAATATCCGGGAGCGCAGGGGTATTTCGCGCTTTTCCGGGCCGGTGCCGGGGGTCTCGCCGGAGGTTTCGCACGAGGAGTCGCCGGAGGTCTCGCCGGGGGTCGTTGTAGGGGCCACGCGGCGCAGTAAAGCACGCTGCGGGGGCGCGGCCGACGGCAGGGCGGGAAGCGGTGCCGGCGCCCGGCGCCCCTTACCCGGATGCCTCCGGCCCTGTCGGCCCGCTCGCCCCGAGGCCGTAGACGCGCCGTGCGTTGTCCGCCGCGATCATCGCGCCCACCCGCCGGGCGTCGTCCGCCGACCAGGCCCCGGAGGCGGTCCAGTCGCCGAGTACGGAGGCGAGCGCGGTGCGGAAGAGGGCGCTGCCGACCAGATAGAGCTCCGGGAGGCCGTAGGCGTCGGTGGAGAAGAGGAGCTTGCCGAAGGGTGCGAGTTCCAGGAATTCGGCGAGGACGGCGGTGGCGCGGGGGCCGATGTGGGTGAGGGTGAGCCCGATGTCGGCGTAGACGTGCGGGAAGACGCCGGCCAGGTAGGCGGCCTGTCGGTGGTACGGGTAGCAGTGCAGCAGCACCAGGTCGGTGCCGGTGCCGGCGGTGGCGCGTACGAGGTCGGTGAGCAGCGCCGGGTCGGCCCGGTCGAGGCGCAGGTCGGGGTCGCCGAAGCCGGTGTGCAGCTGGAGTGGGCGGCCGGTGGCGACGGCCTGCCAGACGAGGTGGCGCAGCACGACGGGGTCGGCGAGGCGGGGCAGCCCGGCGGCCATCCAGTCGCGGACGGCGGTGTGCACGGCGTGCGGGGGCGGTGGCAGGGGGTCCAGGGCGAGGCCGTGGCGGTAGGCGACGACGGTTTTGAAGGCGATGGCGGTGTGTGCGGCGTCCTGGATCGCGGTGGCGAGGGTGTCGGTGAATTCTTCGGCGTCCCGGACCCCGGTGGCGACGCGTTCGGCGAGCGCTTCCAGCCGGACGACCTCGTATCCGTTGCCCCGGCCGGCCTCGGCGGTCTCGGCGGGGCCCGTGAGGTCGCCGGGCAGCCCGGTGTCGAGGAGGTAGGTGCCGATGCCGGTGGCGCCCAGCAGCCGGCGGCGGGTTTCGTCGGGGCCGAGTTCGCGGCGGCGGGCCAGGTAGGTGCCGGGCGGGCAGTGGGCGGGCAGGTCGAGCAGCGGCGGGCACCAGCGGCGGACGGCGAAGCCGGTCTGGGTGTCGAAGAAGGTGGTGCCCGCGGCGGGCGGGCGGTCCGATTCGGTGAGGTACGCGGCGAACGTCCCGGGATCCGGTTCGTGCCGGAGCACGCCGTGGCAGTGGTGGTCCACCAGCGGCGGGAGGCCGTCGTCCGGGCGGGGGACGGGCTCCGGGGCGTTCGCCGTCATCACCAGCGCCAGCGGGTCACGGCGGCGATTTCCTCGGCGTCGACCTCGGCGAACCGGGCCTCCTCGGCCCGCCGGACGGCGAGTACCGCGCCGTGCAGCACCTTGCCCATCGCCTCGTACAGGGGGGCCGACTTCTCGAACCGGTTGGCGGCCTCGGTCAGGGTGCCGGGCAGCCGGACGATGCCGCGCCGGGCGCGTTCGCGGACGCCGAGGGTGCCGGGGTCCTCGGTCTCCGGCGCGGGGAGCTGCGCCGCGGTCTCGATGCCGTGCAGGCCGGCGGCGATGACGGCGCCGACGGCGAGGTACGGGTTGGCGGCGCCGTCGAAGGTCTTGATCTCGGCGCTGCCGCCGTCCGGGTCGTCGGGGGCGCCGGGGATCAGCCGCAGCGCCGCCTCCCGGTTCTCGACGCCCCAGCACTGGTAGACGCCGGCCCAGTGGGAGGGCTGGAGGCGCAGATAGCTGGCGGGTGAGGGGCAGCCGACGGCGAGCAGGGCGGGCAGGGCGCCGAGGACGCCGGCGAGGAAGGCGACCGCGTCGGGGGCCAGGCCCCATGCGGCGTCCGGGGTGCGGTGCAGGCTCTTGCCGTCGCGGTTGAGGCTGAGGTGGAGGTGGCAGCCGTTGCCGACCGCTCCGGCGACGACGGACGGGGCGAAGGAGGCGCGCAGTCCGTGCCGGGCGGAGACGGCGCGTACGGTCTCGCGGACGAGGACGGCGTCGTCGGCGGCGCGTACCGGGTCGCCGGGGGCGCAGCTGACCTCGAACTGGCCGGGCGCGTACTCGGGATGGACCTGGTGGACCTCGATGCCCTGGAGGGTGAGCGCTTCGGTGACGTCGCGGAGGTAGTCGGAGAGTTCGACGATCCGGGTCATGCCGTACGCGGGGCCCGTGCAGGGGTAGTCCAGCGGCTCGTAGGCGTCGTCCTCGGCCGGGTCGTGGCCGGCCGGTGTGCGGGTGACCACCCATTCGGTTTCGAAGCCCATCCGCAGGTCGAGGCCGGCCGCCGTGGCGCGCTCGGTCATCTTGCGGGCGAACTGCCGCTGGCAGGCGGGGTGCGGCGTGCCGTCCTGGTCGTAGCGGTCGGCCGGTGCCCAGGCCCAGCCGGGCTGTGCGGCAAGGACGGTGACCCGGTCCAGGTCGGGGAAGAGGCGCAGGTCGCCGGCCGGGCCGCCGAGGTGGTCGGATGCGGTGATGGCGTCCTCGGAGGTGAAGACGTCGAAGACGGGTGACATGCCGACCCCGCGCTGTGCGGCGTGCTCCAGGCGCGCGGCCGGAATGGCTTTGGCGCGTGCGATGCCCGCATTGTCCACCCAGGTCAGCGCGAGATTACGGACACCGTCCGCGTCCAGCTGCGCCGCCAACTCGCGGGCGTCCCCACGCCGTTCCGCAGGCGATCCCATACCCGTCCTACCGTCCTCACTTGGCCGTGCCGATTCCTCGGCGCCCGATACCGCCGGTGCCGGTGCGGCGCAGTGCTCCCCCAGCTCACGCTGGGAGGTACCCCCGTCCCGGTCAGGCGCAGTTGAACTCGCACCATACGCACTTTCCGGTGCCCCGCGGTTCCACACCCCAGACATCGGCCAGCCGGTCCACCAGGAGCAGTCCGCGTCCGGACACCCCGGCCTCGCCGGGTTCGCGGCGCCGCGGCAGGCTGCTGGAGTGGTCCTCCACCTCCAGGCGCAGTCGGCGCGTGGCGCTGTGCGGCATGCGGATGTTGACGATCGCCTCGCCGTCGGTGTGCAGGAGGGCATTGGTGATCAGCTCGTCGGCGACCAGCTCGATCTCCTCGGAGCGTTCGCGGGCGCCCCAGGCCCGTACGGCCGCGCGGATCATGTGCCGGGCGGCGGACAGCGCATCGGGATCGGCGGGCGGGATGTGCTGCCGGAACCGTCCGACGGTGTCGTGCTCGGGTGCGCCGAGGCGGCGCAGCAGGAGCAGCGCCATATCGTCCTCGCCGGTCCCTTCGTCCACCGACTCGCAGAGCCGGTCGGCGAGTTGCTGTACGTCCTGCGGGCCGTCCCGGATCTCTCTGGCCAGGTCGCGCATGCCGTCGTCGAGGTCGATGCCGGGCTGCTCGACGAGGCCGTCGGTGCACAGCACCAGGGTGTCGCCGGGGGCGAGATGGACGGTGGTGACGGGGTAGTCGAGCCGTATGAATTCGGATGCGATGCCGAGCGGCAGCCCACCGGCCACCGGCAGTCGGCGGCAGATCCCTTCGGCGTGCCGCAGCAGCGGATCGATGTGCCCGGCGCGGACGAACCGGGCGACCCCGGTGGACAGGTCCGCGTCGACGTACGTACAGGTGGCGAAGCGGTCGGTGTCGAGTTCGTTCAGGAAGGCGGAGGCGCGCGCCATGACGGTCGCGGGTGCGTGTCCTTCGGCGGCGTAGGCACGCAGGACGATCCGCAGCTGGCCCATGAGGGCCGCGGCGTGGGTGTCGTGTCCCTGGACGTCGCCGATGACGGCCGCGACCCGGCCGTCGGGCAGCGGGATCACGTCGTACCAGTCGCCGCCGATGTCCCGGCCCATCCGGGCGGAGCGGTAGCGCACCGCCACCTGGGCGCCGGCGACGCCGGGGATCCGGCGCGGCAGCATGGCCTGCTGGAGGCCGGCGGCGAGGTCGTGCTCCTGGTCGTAGAGCATGGCGCGGGCCAGGCTCTGCGCGATGCTGCTGCCGAGGGCGAGCAGGACGTTGCGCTCCTGGTCGCGGAATGCGCTCTCGCGCTCGAAGAACATCCCGATCACGCCGATGGTGCGGCCCTGGGCGATCAGCGGCAGATATGCGGCGGAGTTCACGTTCAGCGGCTCGATGGCGTGCCACAGCCGGGGGTAGTTGTTCTTGAATTCGGCGCGGCTGCCCACATAACGCGGAGTGAGGGTGCGCACGACCTCGCTCATCGGGAATTCGTCGCCCACCCGCGTGTACTCCAGATCGGGTACGAAGCTGCCCGCCTTGCCCTCCGACACCAGCCGGATACGGCCCGCCTCGACCAGGCCGAGGATGACGTTCTCGGCGCCCAGCCGGTCCAGTCCCTGCTCGTCGGCGAGTACGGCGATGACCTCGCCGACCGTCCGGGCGTGCGCCAGGGCGGCCGTGGTGCGCTCCACGACGCTGGTGTGCCGCCGCCGCTCCTCGTCGACCGCGAGCCGCTCCGCCGCGTGGGTGTATTCGTCGCTGGCGTCGCGGACCACCCCGATGATCCGGCGGGGCCGGCCGGTGAGGTCGCGCCGGATGCTGCCCTGGGCGTGTGTCCAGCGCAGCGCGCCGTCCCGCATCCGGACCCGGAAATAGGCGCCGTAGGAGTCGCTGCCGTCCTTGAGGGCGTGGGCCACCAGGGCGTCCAGACGGGCCGCCTCGTGGGCCGGTACACGGCAGCTGAGGGTGTCCGGACGGTCGTCGTACTCCGCCGGAAGCATGTCGAAGACCTCCAGGGCGGGCGGGTCCATGTGCATCAGCCCGCTGTCGAGGTCCCAGTCGAAGCCGCCCATGCCGTTGAGAGCCAGGGTCAGGTCCGGGTGGGCGGGCCAGTCGTCCGGCACCGACACGGTGGGGCGCTTTGCTCCCCGGTCAGCCATGTCGTCACTTTGCCACATTCCCCGGCATTTCGGCTGCTCCAGGCGAATTGCCCGCCACCCCTTCCCCATGCCTGACTCGCTCATCAGTTGACCCGCAACACCTCCTGTCATACCCGGCAGGAGCAGCGATTTTCCAGGATTCCCGGCACCCTGTTCGTTGCGATGTTCTCAACACACTGTTACGGTCCCCGACCATGAAGGAAGACGCCGGAGACCCCGGAACCCGGGTCGCCGATGAGGCCGGAGACGTCACGGACCGTGTCCGTCAGGTGATCGACCGGCTCGGCTGCAGCCGTCGCGAGTTCGCCCGCCGGATGGTGCTGGACCCCTCGAAACTCTCCCGGTCACTGGGCGGCACCCGGCGCTTCACGCTGGCCGAGATCGTGCGGATCGCCGATATCGGCGGGGTGGAGACCGGGTGGCTGCTCGGCGCGCCCGAGCGCCCGGCGCCGCCCGGCCGCGAACCGGTGCCGGTGCCCGAGGGCGGCCGCCCGCTGCAGATCGTGCGCGAGACCGTGCGGCTGATCGCCGAGCACGGCTTCCACGCCGTACGGGTCGCCGATATCGCGGCCGCCTGCGGCACCAGCACCGCCGCCGTGCACTACCACTTCCCCGGCCGCGACGAGCTGCTGGAAGCGGCCGTGCGCTGGTGCATGGACGAGGACACCGAACGCCGCGCCGCGGGCCTGGCCGAGGCCGCCGACGCCCGCGCGGAGCTGCTGCATCTGATCGCGCTGCAGACCCCGCGCACCGAGCAGCAGCGCCGCCAGTGGCTGGTCTGGCTCGACCTGTGGGCGCAGGCCGCCCGCTCCACCGCCGTGGGACGGCTGCACGAGCACTACTACCGGCAGTGGCGCACCACGGTGGCCGACGTCCTGCGGCGGGGCGCGGACCAGGGCGTCTTCCGCCCGCTGGACCCCGAGTTCACCGCCCTGCGCCTGACCGCGCTGATCGACGGCCTGGCCACCCAGGTACTGGCCACCGCCCCGGACAGCACCTCCCCCGACACCATGCATGCCGCGCTCCTCGCCTTCGTCGAGAGCGAGCTCGCGCCGCGCTGAGGCCGCCCGCCCCCGTATCACCGCCTCCGAAGGGACCCCCGCCCCATGAACAACGAGGTCATCATCACCTGCGCGCTGACCGGCGCCGGTGACACCGTCCGCCGCTCCCCGCACGTCCCCGTGACGCCCGAGCAGATCGCCAAGTCGGCCGTCGAGGCGGCGGACGCGGGCGCCGCGGTGGTGCACATCCACGTACGCGACCCCGAGACCGGCGACCCGTCGCGCGACCCGCGCCTGTACGCCGAGGTCGTCGACCGCATCAAGCAGACCGGCACCGACGTCGTCATCAACCTCACCGCCGGCATGGGCGGCGACCTCGTCATCGACCCGGACGCCCCGCTCACCCACCTCCCCGGTACGGACCTGGTCAGCGGCCTGGAACGGCTCCCCCACGTCGAGGAACTCCTCCCCGACATCTGCACCCTGGACTGCGGCTCCCTCAACTTCGGCGACGGCTCCAACCTCTATGTCTCCACCCCCGACATGCTGCGCGTCGGCGCCCGGCGCATCCAGGAGCTGGGCGTACGGCCGGAGTTGGAGATCTTCGACACCGGCCAGCTCTGGTTCGCCAAGCAGCTGCTGGCCGAGGGTCTGCTGGACGACCCGACGGTCTTCCAGCTGTGCATGGGCATCCCGTGGGGCGCCCCGGCCGACCCCGGGGTCCTCCAGTCGATGGTGAACATGCTGCCCGAGGGTGCCCAGTGGGCCAGCTTCGCGCTCGGCCGGATGCAGATGCCGTGGGTCGCCCAGTCGATCCTGCTCGGCGGCAACGTCCGGGTCGGCCTGGAGGACAACCTCTACCTCCGCAAGGGCGTCAAGGCCACCAACGGCCAGCTGGTCGAACGGGCCGTGCAGATCACGGAGTTGCTGGGCGCCTCGGTCGCCACCCCGGGCCGGGCACGGGCACGCCTGGGCCTGAAGCCGCACGGCTGACCGATTCGCTCCCTCCCTCTCCTCCCCGCCCTCACCTGGAGCCGCTCCCTCATGCCGGAAACCACCCCGGAAACCACCCCTGAATCCCCCGCCGCTCCCTGCTCCCCCGAGGCCGTACGCCAAGTAGCCTGCATCGGCGCCGGCGTCATCGGCGGCGGCTGGGTGGCCCACTACCTGGCCCGCGGCTACGACGTCACCGCCTGGGACCCCGCCGCCGATGCAGAACCCCGGCTCCGGCGCCTGGTCGCCGCCGCCTGGCCCGCCCTTGAACAGACAGGCCTGGCCGAGGGCGCCTCCCAGGACCGTCTGACCGTCGCCCCCACGCTCGCCGAGGCCGTCGCGCACGCGGACTTCGTCCAGGAAAGTGCCCCGGAAAAACTGGAGTTGAAGCGCTCCCTGCTGGCCGAGCTGGCCGCGGCGACCCGCCCCGGCGTGGTCATCGCCTCCTCCACCTCCGGCTACCCGATGACCGACATGCAGACCGAGGCCGCCGCCCCCGGCCGCCTGGTCGTCGGCCACCCCTTCAACCCCCCGTACCTCATCCCCCTCGTCGAGGTAGTCGGCGGCGAACGGACCGACGCGGACGCCGTGGCATGGGCCTCCCGCTTCTACGGCATCGCGGGCAAGTCCGTCATCACCATGGACCGCGAGCTCCCCGGTTTCATCGCCAACCGCCTCCAGGAGGCGCTGTGGCGCGAAGCGCTGCACATGGTCGCCAACGGCGAGGCCACGGTCGAGGACATCGACGCCTCGATAACCGAGGGCCCCGGCCTGCGCTGGGCGTTCATGGGCCCCTGTCTGACCTTCGCCCTGGCCGGTGGCGAGGGCGGCATGGCCCATATGCTCGAGCACTTCGGCCCGTCCCTGAAGTCCCCCTGGACCCGTCTGGAGGCGCCGGAGCTGGACCGCGAGCTGCGGGACGCGATGGTCGACGGCTGCGAGGCGGCCGCGGGCGGCCGCACCTACGCGGATCTGGTCGCCGAGCGGGACCAGGGCGTCATCGACGTACTCCGGGCGACCGGCCGTCTGGGGGTCACCACGCGATGAGCGCCGCACTCCCCCTCTACCGGCAGACGGTCCGCGACGACTGGATCGACTACAACGGCCACTTGAGCGAGGCCTATTACGTCCTGATCTTCGGCTTCGCGACGGACGCGCTGATGGATTCGGCCGGCCTGGACGCCGGCTACCGGAAGCGGTCCGGCTGCTCCCTCTATACGGTCGAGGCACACGTCCGCTATCTCGACGAGGTCGCGCCCCACAGTCAACTCGCCATCCGCACCACGGTGTTGGGGGTGGACGCGAAGAAGGTCCGCTTCCTGCACGAGATGTACGTGTGCGAGGCGTCCTCCGGCGAACCGGCCGGCGATGCGGTGGCGACGGAGGAGCTGTTCACCCTGCACGTCGACCAGGGGGCGGGCCGGGCGGCGGCGCTGCCGGATGCGGCGCGCGAGTACCTCACCGGCCTGGCCGGGCCGGCGCCGGAGTGGGCGGGGCGCGGTATCCGGGAGGTCTGAGGGCCCGCACGGTGGCGGGCTTCCGGTGCGACCCTGGGAGTGAGGAACAGCCCGTCCGCCCGCCACCTCAGGGAAGCCACCATGACCACCACCCGCGGCCACCACATCGACATCACCCGAGGCACCGACCACATCCGCGTCGAAGTCAACGGCCGGCTCCTGGCCGACAGCCACCGCCCCCTCCTCCTCGCCGAGACCGGCTATCCGGTCCGCTACTACCTCCCTCCCGAGGACGTGCGCACCGACCTCCTCACGCCCTCAAAGACCCACACCTTCTGCCCGTTCAAGGGGACCGCCTCCTACTGGTCACTTGCCGGTGGCCCGCTGGACATCGCGTGGGCCTACCCTGAGCCGCGCCCCGGGGTGGCGCAGATCAAGGACCATCTCTGCTTCTACGAGGTCGAGTTGGGCTGACGTGGGAGGCGGAAGCGAGGAGTAGGAAGGTTTATTAACAATAATCCTCACCTCCTTGACGCGTACATGGTCGACCGCCAGGATTCCTCGGGACGGCTCCCCCACGCCGACCCAGGAGACGGAAATGACGTCGACCCCGCGCGCCGAGAAGCACCCGCGCAAGCACCCGAAGCTCACCGGCCCCCGCTGGGGCATACCCGCCGCGGGCGCGGCGCTCGCGCTCGTCGGCGGGGTGGTGATGTGGTCGCCCGTCGGCCGTGCCGACGCCGCGCCGGAGCGGGCGGCGGGTGCGCAGGCCGGCGGGTTCACGGCGGTCGCCGCGGGCGATATCGCCGAGCGGTGCACCGCCGACGACAGCGGATGCGAGCACCCCAGGACCGCGGCCCTGGTGAAGAAGATCAACCCGGCGTTCGTGATGACGATGGGTGACAACCAGTACGACGACGCGCGGCTCAAGGACTTCAAGGCCTACTACGACACGAGCTGGGGCGCCTTCAAGGACACGACGCACCCCGTCGCCGGCAACCACGAGACCTACGACCCCGACGGCGAACTCTCGGGCTACAAGTCGTACTTCGGCGACGTCGCCTACCCCAAGGGCAAGAGCTACTACAGCTACGACCAGGACAACTGGCACTTCATCGCGCTGGACTCCAACAGCCTGGACTCCGCGCAGACCGACTGGCTCAAAGCCGACCTCGCCGCCAACTCCAAGAAGTGCGTGGCCGCTTACTGGCACCACCCGCTCTTCTCCTCCGGCGAGCACGGCAACAACCCGGTCAGCCGTCCGGTCTGGAAGCTGCTCTACGACGCCAAGGCCGAGCTGGTCCTCAATGGCCATGACCACCACTACGAGCGCTTTGCGCCGCAGGATCCGGACGGCAATGCCGACAAGAACGGGATCGTCGAGCTGCTGGGCGGGATGGGCGGCGCGAACCCGTACAAGATCGAGGAGGTCCAGCCGAACAGCGAGAAGCGGCTGACCGACACCTTCGGCGTGGTGAAGCTGAACTTCACCGACGACGGATTCTCCTGGGACCTGGTGGGCACGGACGGGAACACCAAGGACAGCAGCCCGAGCTACCGGTGCCACTGAGCACTGGTGACATCTGACTGATGTATCTCGCCACCACGGATGCGGCCGCGACGGCGACCAAGGTGACGCGTGGCCGCGTCGGGGGGCCGGTGCTGGCCCTCGGCGCGGTCAGTCTGGTCACGGACATCTCCTCGGAGATGGTCACCGCCGTGCTACCGCTCTACTTCGTCCTCCAACTGGGGCTTTCCCCCCTCCAGTTCGGGTTTCTCGACGGCCTCTACAACGGCGTCACCGCGCTGGTACGGCTGCTGGGCGGGCATGCCGCGGACCGCGGTGGGCGGCACAAGCTCGTCGCCGGGGCGGGCTATGCGCTCTCCGCGCTGTCCCGCCTCGGACTGCTGCTCGCGGGCGGCGGCACGGCCGGCATCGGGGCGTCGCTCGCAGCGGACCGTATCGGCAAAGGGGTACGGACCGCGCCGCGCGATGCGCTGATCTCGCTCAGCGCGCCGCCGGACGCGCTCGGCCGCGCCTTCGGCACTGCCCACCGACCACTGCGCCGTGTGAGCCAT